>JBEANX010000120.1:0-5851 GCA_041165245.1 Pseudomonadota bacterium | reverse complement strand
AGTCATGGTGTGTGAATTGGGTTGGCGGCGTTGGGTTGTGCGATGTGCAGTGGCAACACTCACTGAGCAGCCTGTGCGGCGGCCGGGCTCAGGGTGCTGGCGGTGGGCGCTGCACCCAAGGCAGTCATCTTGCCCTCGATCAGGCGACGGTACTCAACCGCGGGGTCCATGGCCTTGTAGGCTTCTTGATACGCGACCAGCGCTTCGGGCTTTTTGCCTTGGGCGTAGAGGATGTCGCCCTTGCGGTCAAAGGCCAGGCCCTTGTACTCGACCGGCACATCGGTGTCGATCTGCTTAAGGGCTTCGTCGAATTTTTTCTGATCCAGCAAAAGGCCAGACAGACGCAAGCGTGCGATCACCGTGAGGTTCTTGTTCTTACCCTTGTCAACGAGCCACTGCAGGGAGGCACGAGCCTCCTCGGGCTTGCCTTTGGCGGATTGAAACTGAGCGGCCAGCAAAGCGCCGTGCTCGGTATAGGTGGCACCGCCGAAGTTGTCCTTCATGTCTGTGAAGACGCGGTTGACCTTGTCGGTCTCGCCGCGGATGACCGCACGGTCCAGCTCTTCAAACAACACGGCCGCCTTGGCGCCACGCTCGTTTTGCCAGTAGGTGTAGCCTGTCCAGGCGGCGTAGGCGCCCACCACCAGCACCAAGGTCCAGGTGATGAGGTTGCCGTAAGTCGTCCAGAAGTGTTTGAACTGGTCGATCTGCTCTTGTTGTTCGAGGTCGTAAGTGGCCATGACGATCTGTGTTGTCTCGGAGCGATCCGAAGAATGAGGTGCCGATTATGACCGGGCTTGCAGCCCGGCCCGTGGCGCGCCGTGCAATCAGGCGCTGGGAGCGCGCAAACGCTGCGCCCAAAGTGCAGCGTCTTGCAGGTTTTCCAGCACTTGCTCACCGCCACCACGCAGAGGTTTGACAGCAACCTGACCCTGAGCCACTTCATCCGGCCCGAAGACCAGGGCGAACTGAGCGCCACTGGCATCGGCTTTTTTGAACTGTGATTTGGGGCTGGCGGGGCCCTCCACACCAGCGGGGTTGAGCACCACGCTCACGCCTTGTGCACGCAGCGCTTCCAAGGCCACCATCACGGTGGCCAGGGGCGTACCGGCGAACACCACAGCGTAGGCGTCGGGCGTTGGAGCTGCGGGCGCCACGCCCACTTCTTCCAGCAACAGCAACAAACGCTCCATCCCCAGGCCCCAGCCGACCGCTGGTGCGCCCTTCTTGGCGCCGAGTTGCTCCACCAGGCCGTCGTAGCGGCCACCGCCACACACGGTGCCTTGGGAACCCAGGCGCTCAGTGACCCACTCAAACACGGTGAGGTTGTAGTAATCCATGCCGCGCACCAAGCGCGTGTTGAGCTCAAACGGCACGCCAGCCGCCGTCAGCACGGTTTGAACCGCCTGGAAGTGCGACAGCGAGGCCTCGCCCAGAAAGTCGATCAGCTTGGGCGCGGCTTCGACCACCGGCTGCATGGCCGGGTTCTTGGTGTCGAGGATGCGCAGTGGGTTGCTGTGCAGGCGGCGCTTGGCTTCTTCGTCCAGGAGGTCGGCGTGGGCTTCGAGGTGAGCGATCAAGGCCTCGCGGTGGGCTTTGCGCTCTTCAGGCTGGCCCAGGCTGTTGAGTTGCAACTTGACGTCGGTGCCGACACTCAAACCCAAGTCACGCCACAGGGCGGCCGTCATCAAGATCAATTCGGCATCGACATCGGGGCCGGCAAAACCCAGCACCTCAGCGCCCACCTGGTGGAACTGGCGGTAGCGACCCTTCTGGGGGCGCTCATGGCGGAACATCGGGCCGATGTAGTACAGGCGCTTGCCGCCTTCGTACAGAAAGTTGTGCTCGTTGATGGCACGCACCGCACCAGCCGTGCCTTCGGGGCGCAGGGTGAGCAAGTCGCCATTGAGGCTGTCGGTGAAGGAGTACATCTCCTTTTCAACGATGTCGGTGACCTCACCCAGACCACGCACAAAAAGGGCCGTGGGCTCGACGATGGGCGTGCGCATGTTCTGGAAACCGTAGCGGCGCATGAGCGCCCTCACCTTGTCTTCCAGCCACTCCCAGCGCGCCGATTCAGGCGGCAGGATGTCGTTCATGCCTTTGATGGCTTTGAGTTGTTCGGCCATGGGTCGGGTCTCTTGCGATGTCTTTTTCAAAGGTCCGCCCGGCCACACTTGGCCAGGCAGTCGGGCCTCAAGCGTGGGCGCCGAAACGTTGGTCGATGTAGCGCTCGACCAAGGCCTGGAACTCGCGTGCGATGCCGTCGCCACGCAGGGTCAAGGCCTTTTCACCATCGATGAACACAGGCGCTGCGGGGGCTTCGCCATTGCCGGGGAGGCTGATGCCGATGTCGGCGTGCTTGCTCTCTCCAGGGCCGTTGACGATGCAGCCCATCACAGCCACTTTCAAGCCTTCAACGCCAGGGTATTTGGCGCGCCAGACTGGCATTTGGGCCCGCAGGAAATCATCGATCTGCTTGGCCATCTCCTGGAAGGTGGTGCTGGTCGTGCGGCCACAGCCTGGGCAGGCCGTGACGCTGGGCACGAACATGCGCAAGCCCAGTGACTGCAAGATTTCAGACGCCACCACCACCTCTTGCGTGCGGGCCTCACCCGGCTGGGGTGTGAGCGACACGCGGATGGTGTCGCCAATGCCTTCTTGCAGCAAGATGGCCAGAGCGGTGCTGGAAGCCACCGTGCCCTTGGTGCCCATGCCCGCTTCGGTCAGCCCCAGGTGCAGGGGGTAATCGCAACGCTGCGCCAAGGCGCGGTAGACGCTGATCAGGTCTTGCACGCCGCTGACTTTGCACGAGAGGATGACCTGCTCGGGCTTCATGCCCAGCTCGCAGGCCAGGCTGGCCGATTGCAAGGCCGAGCTCACCAAGGCTTCGTACATGACCTGCCGGGCTTCCCAGGGTTTGGGGCGACGGCCGTTTTCGTCCATCAACTGGGCCATCAGTTCCTGGTCGAGGCTGCCCCAGTTCACGCCAATGCGAACGACCTTGTCGTATTGCAAGGCGGCTTCGATCATCTGCGCGAACTGCTTGTCTTTCTTGTCGCCCTTGCCGACGTTGCCGGGGTTGATGCGGTACTTGGACAGGGTCTTGGCGCATTCAGGGAAATCGGTGAGCAGGCGGTGGCCGTTGTAGTGGAAATCACCCACCAGCGGCACATCGATGCCCATGCGGTCGAGCTGCTCGCGGATGTGCGGCACAGCTTGCGCAGCCTCTGGCGTGTTGACCGTGATGCGCACCATCTCTGAGCCAGCCAAGGCCAGCTCTTTCACCTGAATGGCGGTGCCAATGACATCGACCGTGTCGGTGTTGGTCATCGACTGTACGCGCACGGGCGCATCGCCACCGATGGTGACCACGCGATCGCCCCAGACCACTCGGGCCTGGCGGGAACGGCGCGCAGCAGGCACGGCCGCCTCAATGGGCGCCTGGCACAGGGGGGGCATCTCAGGATGGCTCATGGCTGGGTGACACCCTCTTCACTTGAGTTCAAGGCGCGCGACATTGCTGCGCGTGAAGGCGGCCAGCTCGACCGGCTGGCCTCGGTAGTTGAGTTTGACGGCGGCGGCGTTGCCGATCTTGAGGACAAACGGTGCTTGCCCACCCACCTCGGCAGATTCACCCGACTGCAAATGGCGAGACAAGACCTTGGCACCCGAGGCATCTTTGACCTCAACCCAGGCGGGCTCAGCCGCCAGCAATTGCACGGCCGACTCGCCGTTGGTCACCAACGGTGCTGGGGCAGAGGGTGCAGCCATTGCAGGTGTAGCGCTTGTCGCCACCGAAGCCACCGCTTCAGATGCCGCCGGC
Organism: Pseudomonadota bacterium; assembly: GCA_041165245.1. Lineage (GTDB taxonomy): Bacteria > Pseudomonadota > Gammaproteobacteria > Burkholderiales > Burkholderiaceae_C > Aquabacterium. The sequence goes on along the minus strand of JBEANX010000120.1, from coordinate 2,025 downwards.
ATGGGTGCAGACGCCAGCACGGGCTCTTGCACCTCGCTGCTCGCCACTTCGGGCGCCGAGGCATTTTGCTGCGCCAAGGCCGCGGGCAACTCGGGCGCCGAAGCTGCGGCAGAGGCACCGGTCTCTGCAGACGAGGCTGCACTCACTGGCGCCGTGGCGTTCAGTGCCGACAGACGCTCACTCAGGCTGTGCAACCACGGACTTTGCGCTGGCATGAAATACACCGCCAAGGCAGCCAGCAAGATGCCCACTGGCACCAGCCATTGAGCCTTGAGCTCGAACTTGAAGGGCATGGAGCTGGCCACGTCCAAGTTCAATCGTGCTTTGGAAGCTTTGAAAGGAACGCCTTTGTGGTCGCTGGAAGACAGGTCCACAGGCTGGATCGAAGGGAAGCCAGCCAGCACGGCTGCCGCATCCAATTCAAGATAGCGACACACCGTTTTGGCCAATGCACGCGCAAATGCCAGGTCAGGCAGCTCGCTGAACCGCCCAGACTCCAGTGCGTCAAGCTTGGCAGGCGTCACCTTGAGCACAGAGGCCAGGGTCTCGAGGCTCAAACCCTTGTTCAGGCGCGCCTGGCGAATGGCAGAGCCGACGGACCCGCCCTGCGCAGAACCCGCATCGGGGTTGTGCAGAAACTCACTCATCAAAACGCCCCAACTCCAAGGCAGTCGCCTCGCGTGACGACCCAAAACGGCTGCGAAGCGCGCTGGCCAATTCGTCACGCTCAGACACATTGCCCAGCTTGTTTTCAATGCGGATGCCCAACCAGAGCGATTCGGCGTTGGCCTGCTCGGGCACATTGTTGACTCGGCGGATGTAAAAACGAGCGCGCTGCGCCTCACCTTGCAACATCAACACGCGCGCCAAGTTGTAGGCGGTGACGGCGCTGGAAGGATCCAACTCGTAGGAACGGGCAATGGTTTTTTCAGCCAAGGCGACTTTGCCAGACTCGATCTGGCACACGCCGCGCACCAAAAGCGTCTTGGCCGTGGGCACCGAGAAACCTTGCTGCTGCGCGCGACCGAACATGACGTCGGCCTGCTCATAGTCCTTTTTGCGGCACAGGAACCACCCGAAGTTGTGCATGGCACTGCCATTGCGCGGGTTAGCCTGCAGGGCGCGGTTGAAGCTCTCTTCAGCCAATGATGGCTCTTGCAATGCGTCGTAAATCAGGCCGCGCAATTCCAGGGCTTCCGAGAAGTTGCTGTCGATGGTGAGCACCTGCTTGACCTCGTCGAGTGCTGTTCGCAGGTCACCCTTGGAGAAATAGGCCGTGGCCAACTCAAGGCGGATGCGAGCACGTTTGCGCAGAGGCGTCTCATCGGACGAGGTGGTCAAGTCCTGACGTCCACCTGAGGCACGGGCATTGACGGGTTCGTCCACACCCGACTGAGCACGAGCAGGCATTGCTGCCAGGGAAACCACACAGGCCAGCGCCATCGCCAGCCAAGGCGACAGGCTCCGTCGGAAACAACTCACAAGCATGCGATCCCTCACGAGGTGGAGGTCGGCCCGCGTGACGCGGCCACTGGGGTGATCACGATGGGCTGACGAAGCATGCGCTCATTGGCGCGGGTGCGGTCTTGCACCTCACCGGCCAACTGGCCGCAGGCGGCATCGATGTCATCGCCCCGCGTCTTGCGCACGGTGGTGACCATACCAGCGTCCAGCAGGATTTTCGCGAAGGCCTGAACCCGGGCGTTGCCCGAACGCTTCAGCCCCGACTGGGGGAAAGGGTTGAAAGGGATCAGATTGAACTTGCACGGAATGCGGTGGCGCACCAGCTCGATCAGCTGGTGGGCATGCCCGTCCGTGTCATTGACGCCGTCGAGCATGCAGTATTCAAAGGTGATGAAATCGCGCGGCGCCGCCTTCAGGTAGGACTGGCAACTTTGCAAAAGTTCATCGATGGGGTACTTCTTGTTGAGCGGCACGAGTTCGTCGCGCAGTGGGTCATTGGGTGCGTGCAAGGACACAGCCAAGGCCACGGGGCAATCTTTCTCGAGGCGCTCGATCATGGGC
>JBEANX010000119.1:0-4088 GCA_041165245.1 Pseudomonadota bacterium | reverse complement strand
CGGGCGCTGTGGCCCAGGGCCAGCACCACGTGGTCAGAACGAATCTGCTCTCCGCTGGCCAGCGTCACGCCCCGGATGTGGCGGCTGCCCTCGGGGCCGTCAATGTGCACGTCGGTGACATGCTGCTCAAAGCGAACTTCCCCACCCAGCGCCACGATGTCGGCACGGATCTTCTCGACCATGCTCACCAAGCGGAAGGTGCCGATGTGAGGCTTGCTCACGTACAAAATCTCTTCAGGCGCACCGGCTTTGACGAACTCGGTCAGTACTTTGCGCGTGAGGTGGCGCGGGTCAGAGATCTGGCTCCAGAGCTTGCCGTCAGAGAAGGTGCCTGCACCGCCCTCACCAAACTGCACATTCGACTCGGGGTTGAGCACCTTCTGGCGCCACAAGCCCCAGGTGTCCTTGGTGCGCTGGCGCACCTCCTTGCCGCGCTCCAGCACGATGGGGCGCAGGCCCATCTGGGCCAAGATGAGCGCCGCAAAGATGCCGCAAGGGCCAAAACCGATGACCAATGGGCGCTTGTCGGGTGCGACTTCGCCCTGGGCATGGCCCACGAAGCGGTAGCTGGTGTCAGGCGCGGGGCGAACGTGTGGGTCAGCAGAGAAACGCGCCAGCAACTGGGCCTGCAGATCGTTGGAAGCCAGTTCGCAATCGACGGTGTAGATCAGGACGATCGCGGTCTTCTTGCGGGCGTCATAAGCGCGCTTGAAAACGGTGAAGCTTTGGAGGTCGGCATCATTCAGGCCCAAGCGGGCCACGACGGCCGGGCGCAGCGCCTCAGGGGCGTGGTCCAGCGGCAGACGCAATTCGGTGATTCGCAGCATGGGCGTGATTTTCAACCCAAAAAAAGCAAAAGGCGCCCGAGAGCGCCCATGCAGGGAGTCAGTGTCAGCGTGAGCCGGCCACTGCCTCTTCAGGCTCAAGGCCTGAGATCAACCACCCTTGTGGCAACGCTTGCCAGGGTTCTTCTTGCTGCGGGTGTGCGAACCACGCTCCAGGCTGGAGCGTTGGCCCTTGCCACCGCTCAGCAGGGTCACGCCGTTGGGCGCCTTGGGACGGGGGGTGGCCAGACGGCTGGCTTCGGTGACGATCTTGTTGCCCATGAGTGGCTCCAAATAGGTTTGAAGAAACCCAGCATTAGGCCACAAAGCGCGGGCAGGTCCGCCGAAACCCGTTTCAACTCACCTGCTTCAGGGCCTTGAGCGTGCTGCTTTTAACCGTTCTCAGGGGCTTGGCCGCTGGCAGGCAAGAGTTTTTGAACCAGCGGGTGCATCACTTTTTTCTCGGTGCCAATGGCATAAAAGTGCTCCTCCACCCCTTCGCACACCCCAACCAATTGCACCTCATACCGTTGCGTGAGCTTCTCCTGCACCCATTGCGCTGCGGGGAAGATGCCCATGCCCGCCGAGCCAAAGGTTGCCAGCAAGGCACTGTCCTGAAACTCGCCCACCACGCGTGGCGTCACGCCCATGCGCTCGAACCAGGCGTCCAGCCGTGGGCGAACAGACGCGTGCTGGGTGGGCAACAGCACCGGCACATGGGCCAGAGAAGCGGGAAAGCCCTCTCGCACTTGGTCGGCCAAAGCAGCCGGGGCATACCAGGCCATGGGTGAGCGCCCCAGTGAATGGCAATACACCTTGAGGTTGGGGTTGGGCGGGGGCATGCGGTCGGTCAGCACCACATCGAGGCGGTGCAAAGCCAGGTCGGCCAGCAAGTTGTCGAAATGCCCCTCCAGGCACTGCAGGCGAAGGTCGGGCGATTGGATGATGGGCTGCAACAATCGGCGAATCACGATCTTGGGCAGGCTTTCTGAGATGCCCACTTGCAAGCGCACGCCTTGTGACTGCGAACTCTCTCGCACCATGTCGGGCAATCGCTCGCCGAGTTGGAAGATCTGATCGGCCTGGCGCAAGGCGGCATGCCCCGCTTCCGTCAAGGCCAGGCCTCGCCCGGCGGGCTTGAGAAGGGCAGCGCCCAAGGCTCGCTCGAGTTCGCGCACTTGGGCGCTGACAGTCTGCACCGCCATGCCCAGGCGCTCGGCACCCCGAGCCATGCCCCCCTCCTGGGCGACCACCCAAAAGTAGTACAGGTGGTGGTAATTGAATGCACGGCTCATGTTTCGCTTTTCCCGAATTCAGACAACCTGATTCTCTGCTTTTTCTTTCCGGCGCGCACGCCTAATCTGAAGGCCTTGTTGCTAACCCTGGAGAGAAACCATGCAAGTGATCTTCGAATCCCGTGACCCTGGTGGCGCCGAGTTGCGCGACATGGCCGTGCGACGCCTGCGTTTCGTGATGCGCCGCCTGACCTGGCTGGTGCCTCGGGCCAAGGTGAGGCTCTCAGACATCAACGGCCCCCGTGGTGGCATCGACAAGCGCTGCCAGGTCGAACTCAAGACCGATGTGATGGGCACCGTGGTCATCACCTCCATGGCCGGCGACTGGCGCACCGCGCTGGACAGCGCTCTGGCGCGCGCCAGCCGCGTCCTCACACGCTCCTGGCGGCGCAACCATGCGCAACCGCGACGCGCCCACGCTGGGGCCGAACGCCTGATGGCAGAACAAAGCGAGCCCAAGCCCAACCCCGACTGAAGGCACTGAGCCCCCGTTTTTGAAAGGACACACCATGAACACCCCATCGATGCACACCAACAGCACCGCCCTGCAAACCCTCGACCCAACCTCTGGCACTTTCGAGGCAGCCCATGACAGCGCGCGCGTGCTGAGCAACACCCACGCCTTGCTCTCCATCACCCTGCTGTGGAGCGCGGCCACCGCCACGGCCAGCGTGGTCTATGCGCTGCCTGGGCCCGGCTTGATCGTGAGCCTGGTGGCCATGTTCGGCCTGCTGTTTGCCATCCACAAGTTGCAAAACAGTGCGTGGTCATTGGCTGCGGTGTTCGCCTTGACGGGCCTCATGAGCTACAGCCTGGGCCCCGTGTTGGGCAAGATGATGTCGCTGCCGGGTGGCAGCCAGAGCATCGCCCTGGCCTTGGGCAGCACAGGCGCCACCTTTGTGGCGATGTCCATCTGGGGCAAGGTCAGCCGACGCGACTTCAGCTTCATGGGCGGCATGCTCATGGCCGGCATGGTGGTCGCTCTGGTGTTGAGCCTGGCTGCGGTATTCCTGGAGATGCCCGCGCTGTCGCTGGCGGTTTCGGCCATGGTGGCGCTGCTGTCTGCTGGCATGATTCTGTTTGAGACGCAGCAGATCGTGCAAGGCGGCCAACGCAACTACGTGCTGGCCACCGTGAGCCTGTATGTGTCTCTGTTCAACCTGTTCACCAGCTTGCTGAGCCTGTTTGGCATCGGCGGCCTGGGCAGCTCGGACGATTGACCTGACCTTTTGACACCCCCTGAATGCAAAGCTTCCTCGACCCGGCCATCCTCTTCTTCGTCTTTGGCCTGGTGGCTGGGGGCTTGCGCTCGAACTTGGAGATCCCACCACAGATCGCCAGGTTCTTGTCGCTCTACCTCTTGATGGCCCTGGGCCTCAAGGGCGGCTTTGCGCTGGCGGCCACGGGCCTGACGCAAGAGGTCTGCGTCAGCCTGGGGCTGGCGGTGGCCTTGGCGGTGGCTACGCCAGCATTGGGTTATTGGGTGCTCAAGCGCCTGCTGCCCGGGCTGGACGCCGCAGCACTGGCGGCCACGTATGGGTCGGTCAGCGCGGTGACCTTCATCACCGCCGTTCAGCACTTGGACAACCTGGGCGTGGCGCACGGTGGGCACATGGCCGCCGCCATGGCCCTGATGGAATCACCAGCCATCGTCATGGCGGTGTGGCTGGCCAACCGTGTCCGCGCTCAGGCCCGCACAGCGAATGTCACAGCGCCCGGCGCCGCCAAAGCAGAGGCTGCAGGCCAGAAGTTCTCTGCCCGGCACATCCTGCATGAATCCCTGACGGATGGCGCCCAGCTCTTGCTGATCGGCGCCATGGTGATCGGGCTGATCTCAGGCCCCAGCGGGCAGGCCGCCATGAAGCCATTCGCGGGCGACCTCTTCAAGGGCATGCTGGCCTTCTTCCTGCTCGACATGGGCTTGCAAGCGGCCAAACACATTGGCTCGCTCAGGCAACTTTCGCCCTGG
>JBEANX010000118.1:0-5219 GCA_041165245.1 Pseudomonadota bacterium | reverse complement strand
GTGCCACCCTGGCGGGTCAAGGCATTGAGCACGCCGGCGTTGTAGCTGGCAATGGCCGATAGCGGCTGGTTCAACTCATGCGCCAGCGTGGAGGCCACCTCGCCCAGCATGGTCAAGCGTGAATGGTGGGCCATGGTCTCGGCCTGCTTGCGCTCGCGCTCTTCCAGGCGCTTGCGCTCGGTGATGTTGAGCACCGAAGCCATCCAACCAATCTGGCGGCCACGAGCGTCCACCAAGGGAGCCTCGAACACCATCACCTCCACGGTGCGTCCATCACGGTGTTGCCAGCGCGACTCATAGCCTTCACGCGGCGCTCGGCCGGCCATGTTGCGGCGGTGGCGCTCCATGGCTTGCACGATGTCGTCCTTGGGCCAATAGGGCATCGGTGGCAAGACCCCCATCAGCTCCTCGGGTGTGTAGCCCACCATGTCGGCCATGGTTTTGTTGACGTAGACCAGCTTGCCATCCAAGTCTCGGGCGCGGATGCCCACGGCCAATGAGTCTTCCATGGCTGTGCGCCAGGCCGCCTCGGTGCGCCAGGCCTCCTCGGCTCGGGCCACACCAATCATCTGCCGGCGCAGCATCCACGAGGCACCTGCGATCAGCAACACAAAGCCGCTCATGAGGGCCATGGGAAGGGTTCGCCACCAAACGGGAATGCGCTCGCGGGATGCCAACTCCAGCCAGGCGCCGGGCAGCGACGAGCCCATGGCTTTGCGGTACCAAAGCTGATCTTCAGCACGCTCGCCATCGACCGTGCCAGCGATCACATCGTCGGTCACGTCAATGAGGCGGATGTCGTATTTGCTGGCCAACCACCAAGGCACCCGTTGGCGCAACAAGTTGACCGTTGAATAACGCGCCACCAGGCTGTCGCCATTGCCCAACTGGACCGTCAGGTGGCCAGCCAGGCCGCGCTCTGCCGCAGCGCCCCTCAGGGGGGCATTGGGCGGCACCGCATCGTCGGGCACCTGGGCCACGATGCGGCCTTGAGCATCGATCCAGGTGACGTTCACCCAGAAACGGCGCAGGCCATCGAGCACCAGAGCGTTGCGCACAAAGGCCTCGGGCTTCATGGGCTCGGCACTCATCACGTCCGCCACTGCCTGCAAGCGAGCGGTCTCGCCGTCCAGCCAGCCCGTGATCTGCGCTTCGAGCGACAGGGCATCCGAGATCATCTTGGCTTGCAGCGCATCGCGGTCGTCGCTGCTGGATTTGGCCATCCACACGATCACTCCGGCCACAAAGACCATCGAGAGCAAGAGCGGCCACGCCCAGATGGAACGAAGGCCCCCAAAGCGCCAGCCCAGCAACGAGAAGCGAGGCTTGGGCGGCAAGGCCAGTTGCGGCCTGGGCGGTGCTGAAAGGGACGATCTCATGCGCTGCAGTCTAGCCTCAGCCGTGCAGGCCTCACGCCTTGCATGCCTTGTTCGCCTGCCGAATGTGGGACTCCACAATTTCAGAACACCGCCTGAAATCACACAATCCGATCAACCCAAGGTTCCATCCTTGACCACCCCCAGAACGGAGACAGAACATGCATACCTCGCTGAAGACTGCCCTGGTTCGCCGCAGCTTGCTCGCCCTGGGCGCCGCCCTGGCTTTCGCACCTGCGGCTTTTGCTCAAAGCCCCATCGTCATCAAGTTCAGCCACGTGGTGGCCGTGGACACGCCCAAGGGCAAGGCCGCCGAGTTCTTCGCCAAGCGCGCAGGCGAGTTGACCAAGGGCAAGGTCAAGGTTGAGGTCTACCCAAACAGCCAGCTCTACAAAGACAAGGAAGAGATGGAAGCGCTGCAACTGGGCTCTGTCCAGATGCTGGCCCCTTCGCTGTCGAAATTCGCGCCGCTGGGCGTGAAGGAATTCGAAGTGTTCGACCTGCCCTTCATCTTTGACGACTACAACGACCTGCACAAGATCACCCAGGGCCCTGTCGGTGCTGGCCTGCTCAAGAAGCTGGAATCGCGCGGCATCACCGGCTTGGCTTACTGGGACAACGGCTTCAAGGTCATGTCGGCCAACAAGCCTTTGAAGTTCGTTGAGGACTACAAAGGCCAGAAGATGCGCATCCAATCCTCCAAGGTGCTCGATGCCCAGATGCGCGCCATCGGCGTGATCCCCCAGGTGATGGCCTTCTCTGAAACCTATCAGGCCCTGCAAACCGGCGTGGTCGACGGCACCGAGAACCCCCCATCCAACCTGTTCACCCAGAAGATGCATGAGGTGCAAAAGCACGTCAGCGTGACCAACCACGGCTACCTCGGCTATGCCGTCGTGGTGAACAAGAAGTTCTGGGATGGCTTGCCTGCCGATGTGCGCACCGCCCTGGGCAAAGCCATGCAGGAATCGACCAAGGTCGCCAACGACATCGCCTTCCAGGACAACCAGGACGCCCTGGCCAAGGTGAAGGCATCTGGCAAGTCGGTGGTGTATGTGCCCTCCAACGCCGAACGCTTCTTGCTCAAGAAAGCCATGGTGCCCGTGCACAAGCAAATGGCCTCGCGCATTGGCGACGAGACCATCCAAGAGATCTACAAGGAAACCAGCTTCGACCCCAGCAAGCTGTGATCGACATGGGCTGATGCCTGAAGGCCCACGTCAACAGCGTGGGCCATTTTTTTTAACCTTGAACAGCAAACGGCACAGACCGAGGAGAGACCACCATGAAGTGGCTTGACCGTCTCGAGGAGTTCTTGATCGCGACCTTCATGGGCGCGGCAACCCTCATCATTTTCATGTCGGTGATGCACCGCTACCTGGTGGGCATCCATTCGCCCATCCAGGATTGGCTGCTGACCCTGAACGTCTCTTGGGCCCAGGAGGCCACCATTTACCTGTTCGTGTGGATGGCCAAATTCGGCGCCGCCTACGGCGTGCGCACCGGCATCCACGTGGGGGTGGACGTGCTGATCAACCAGTTGTCCGAGCCCAACCGCAAGAAGTTCGTGCTGTTTGGCCTGATGGCAGGCGCCTTGTTCACGGGCGCCGTTGCCACCATGGGTGCAGGCTTTGTGTGGGAGAACGGCGCGCACTACGCTTTCTACAAGGCGGCAGGCATGGACATCACCCAATTGATCGAAGGCCCCACCACGCCTGACCTGGAGTGGCCCACCTGGATCATCTATTGCGCCATCCCGCTGGGCTCGTCTCTGATGTGCTTCCGCTTCCTGCAAGTGGCCTGGAACTTCCTGCGCACTGGCGAGCTGCCTCACCATGACCACGGTCATGTCGATGGCCTGGAAGAAGAAATCAAAGAAGCCAAGGCTTGAGGAGCACACCATGAACGGACTCATCATTTTTGGCCTGCTGTTGACGCTGATGCTCACCGGCATGCCCGTTTCCATCTCCCTGGGCCTGACGGTCCTGACCTTCATCTTCGGGTTCACGAATGTGCCCATTGAATCGGTCGCCTTGAAGCTGTTCACCGGCATCGAGAAGTTCGAGATCATGGCGATCCCCTTCTTCATCCTGGCGGGAAACTTCCTCACGCATGGCGGTGTGGCCAAGCGCATGATCACGTTTGCCACCAGCATGGTCGGCCACCACCACGGTGGCCTGGGCCTGGCCGGTGTGCTGGCGTGTGCGCTGTTTGCCGCGGTGTCGGGCTCCTCGCCCGCCACGGTGGTGGCCATTGGCTCCATCTTGCTGCCTGCCATGGTCAAGGCGGGCTTCCCCAAGGACTTCGGCGCCGGCATCATCACCACCTCGGGCGCGCTGGGCATCCTGATTCCGCCGTCCATCGTGATGGTGATGTACTCGGTTTCCACCAACACCTCGGTGGGCGCCTTGTTCATGGCCGGTGTCATCCCAGGTTTGCTGTTGGCTTTCCTGCTGGGCCTGACCTCCTGGTGGCGTGCACGCAAGTTTGGTTACCCACGCATGCCCAAGGCCACCTTTGCCGAACGCCTGAAGGCGCTGCGTGAATCGGCCTGGGGCTTGCTGTTGATCGTCGTTGTGATGGGCGGCATCTACACGGGCTTCTTCACCCCGACCGAAGCGGCCGCCATGGCTGCGGTGTACGCCTTCGTCATCGCTGTGTTCGTCTACAAGGACATGAGCCTGAAAGACGTGCCCCGCGTGCTGCTGAACTCGGCCAACATGAGCGCCATGCTGCTGTACATCATCACCAACGCGGTGCTGTTCAGTTTCGTGCTGGCCAATGAGAACATTCCTCAACAGCTGGCCGACTGGCTGGTGGGCATGGGCTTGGGCCCGATCGCCTTCCTGCTGGTGGTCAACGTCTTGCTGCTGGTCGCTGGCAACTTCATGGAGCCGTCGTCGATCGTGCTGATCATGGCGCCCATCTTGTTCCCGGTGGCTGTGAAGCTGGGCATTGACCCTGTGCACTTCGGCATCCTGATCGTGGTGAACATGGAAGTGGGCATGTGCCACCCACCCGTGGGCTTGAACTTGTACGTGGCCTCGGGCATCACCAAGATGGGCATCACCGAACTCACCGTGGCGGTGTGGCCGTGGCTGCTGACCATGCTGGGCTTCCTGGTGCTGGTCACCTACTGGCCACCCCTGTCACTGTGGCTGCCCAACCTGCTCTACAAGTGATCAAGGCTTGATGCCAAACACCATGTTTTAAGAATCGGCGTTCTCCACCCCAAAAGGCCAGGTGCAAGCTTGGCCCCACGGGTGCCGATGGTGGGAGCCGCGACAGATGAGGGTCTGTCGCGGCTTTTTTCATGGGCGGCATGCAATGCATCATCCACGTGCATTTGATCCAGACCAAAGCCAAGGTCGCGATGTGAACCGGGCATGAGCGGAAGGTTGACAGGCATTCAGGAATGGCCTGTCGCCGCTGGCAAGCCCCGTCACGCAAGCCTAGACTGCGCTGACATTGAACAGCCTTGCGCACGCCGCACGACACATGTCACGCGTCCTTCCCTTGGTCACCCTCAAGCACACCGATGCTTGGCCACTCGCGATCCGGCTCAGCCATTGGATGACGCTGCTGGCTGTCATCGCCGCGGTGGCACTGGCCTTCGGCCGTGATTGGGTGAGCGACGACGACCTCACCGAAGCCATGCTCATCTGGCACCGCAGCACGGGCATCGCGGTGCTGACCTTGACGCTTGCGCGCCTTGCCCTGCGCCCCTTCAGCCCTGGGCCTGCTCACGCCATGTCGCCAATGGCCCGCTTGGCTTCAAAGGGCGCGCACCTGCTGATGTACGGCTTTCTGATCGGCATGCCCGTGGTGGGTTGGTTGATGAGC
>JBEANX010000117.1:0-3063 GCA_041165245.1 Pseudomonadota bacterium | reverse complement strand
CTGGAGAAACACCATGGCCATGGATGTGATTGACTACGAAATTCGCGGCGCAGAAATGCAGTTTGTGGAGCTGGAGCTTGACCCGGGCGAGGCAGCGATTGGCGAGGCAGGCAGCATGATGTTCATGGATGCTGGCATCGAGATGGATACTGTGTTTGGCGATGGCTCCAAACAAGAGGGCGGCCTGTTTGGCAAACTGCTGGGGGCTGGCAAGCGCTTGGTCACGGGTGAATCGCTGTTCACCACCGTGTACACCAACCAGGGTCAGGGCAAAAGGCGCGTGGCCTTTGCCGCCCCTTACCCCGGCAAGATCATCCCCATGGACTTGCGCCAGCTGGGCGGCACTTTGATCTGCCAGAAGGACTCCTTCTTGTGCGCCGCTCGAGGCGTGTCGCTGGGCATCTCGCTGCAAAAGAAGCTGGGCACTGGGTTTTTTGGTGGTGAAGGTTTCATCATGCAAAAGCTCGAGGGCGACGGCATGGCCTTCGTACACGCCGGCGGCACCTTGGTGCGCCGCGAGCTCAAGGCGGGTGAGACGCTCATGGTCGACACCGGCTGCGTGGTGGCCTACACCCCGGGTGTCGATTTCGACATCCAGTATGTCGGCAAGATCAAGACGGCGCTGTTTGGTGGCGAAGGCCTGTTCCTGGCCCGCATGACCGGCCCTGGCACCATCTGGTTGCAAAGCTTGCCCTTCTCGCGCCTGGCTTCACGCATCTTTGCAGCGGCGCCCCAGCGCGGTGGTTCGCGTGAAGAAAGCTCGCTGCTCGGCGGCTTGGCCGGCGGCGGCGCAGGCTTGCTGGGCGGCATCCTCGGCGGCGACAACGAGTGAGCTTCGCACAGCCCCTTGACCACGCTCAGGGGGCACCCGAACAAGCCGCTTACACTGGGCGGCTTGTTCTCGGGTGAAAAAAATTGACTTTACGCATTGATGTTCAGGCGCCTGAGCGCCTGATGGATTCGGCTGTTGGCCGTGGTCTGGTTCGCTCGGTGGCGCCTTGGGTGGCTGCCGCCTCGGTGGCTGTGGCCTCGCTGGCCTGGGCGCAAGGCCCCGCAACGGCTGCCCCTGCTGCGCCAGCGCCTGCTCGCGCGGCTGCTGCGCCCGCACCGATCTTCGTGCTCAATTCGCTCGACGCGAACATCAGCATCATCGATCCGGTCACCTTTAAAGAGCTGCGCCGCATCCCCACGGGCAAAGAGCCGCACCACCTCTACCTCTCGCCCGACGAGAAGTCACTGCTGGTTGCCAATGCCCTGAGCGACTCGATCTCGCTGTTCGACCCGCGCACCGGTGCCCTGCAAAAGACGGTGACAGGCATTGCTGACCCGTATCAGCTCAAGTTCTCACCCGACATGAAGTGGTTCATCACGGCCGCCAACCGGCTGAACCATGTCGACATCTACCAGGTGATCAACAAGCCAGCCACGGGCCTCGAGTTCACGCTGAGCAAGCGTGTGTCCACGGGCAAAACGCCCAGCCACATCGCGGTCGACAGCAAGAGCACCGTGACTTACGTGTCCATGCAGGACAGCGATGAGCTCATCGCCATCGACCTGGCCACGCAGCAGCCCCGCTGGAAGATCCCCGTGGGCAAGATGCCTGCCGATGTGTACATCACACCCAACGACAAGTTCCTGTTGGTGGCGCTGACGGGCGACAAGTTCGTCGAGGTCTATGACGTGTCTGGCGCCAAGCCTGTGCTGACCAAGCGCCTGGAGACGGCAGAGGGTGCCCACGCGTTCCGCTCATGGGGTGACAAGCGCCACGTGATGCTGAGCAACCGCGTGGCCAACACCATCAGCAAGATCGACCTGCAGACCTTGACCGTGGTGGCCAGCTACCCGGCCCCCGGCGGCCCTGACTGCATGGATTTGTTGTCCGATGGCAAGACCGTCTTGGTCACCTCGCGCTGGGCCCGCAAGCTCACCGTGATCGACACTGTCGAGAAAAAGGTGGTGCGCCAGGTCAACGTCGGCCGCTCGCCACATGGCGTGTGGACACTGGACCATGCGCCGCGCTGAGTACGATTCGGCAACAGGGAGCCGGCGCTGGCTGAGTGCCTCGCTGCTGGCCTCTGCCTTGCTGCCAGGGTGGGTGTTTGCGGCGCCATCACCTGAGCCCACGCCCACTTGCGCCAAACCGGTTTACCTGACCATTGACACCGGCCACATGGGTGTGGCCCCGCTCATCCAGCAAGTGCTGGAACGCCAGCATGTGAAGGCCACCTTCTTTTTGGCCAACGAGCGCACGCAGCCCGTGGGCGACAAGCCCGCTGGCAGCACGCTTGACGAGCACTGGGCCCCCTGGTGGAAAGCCCTGGCCCAGCAGGGCCATGATTTTGGCCCGCACACCTGGGATCACATCGTCTACAAGGGCGACGAGCCCGCAGGCTTGCGGATGACGCCCACGGCTGGCGCACAAACCGGCCAGCGTTTGAGCCTGAGCCCCGCCCAGTATTGCGAGCAGATCCAGCACAGCGCCGAGCGCTTCGAAGCCATGACGGGACAGCGCATGCGGGCCATCTTCCGCGCGCCCGGCGGTAAGACCTCGCCCAAGCTGCTGGCCATCGCGCAGCAATGCGGCTGGCAGCACGTGCCCTGGACACCGGCCGGCTTCCTGGGCGACGAATTGCCCAGCGACAAATTCCCGAACGACAAGCTCTTGCAGCAAGCCTTGAGCAAGGTGGGGCAGGGCGACATCCTCCTGATGCACCTGGGCATCTGGTCGCGCCAGGAGGTTTGGGCACCCGCAGTGCTAGAGCCTCTCATCGTGGGCCTGAAGGCCAAGGGGCTTTGTTTTGCCACCCTGCGTGAACACCCGCAATATCGCAAAGTAGGCCCTGCCCCTCAGGCCCGGCCTTGACGCCACCCAGCCCCATGCTTGATGCTTTCCTGAACGCCATCTCCAGCCAGTTTGGCCAAGTGCAACAGGCTTTGTTTGAGGCCTGGGTTCAGCCTTTGGTGTACGCCCTGGGCATGGGCAACTTGCTGGAGGACGCCTATGTGGCCACGGGCTGGCTGCTGGTGGGCCTGCTGCAATTGCTGATCATGCTGGTGGTGTTT
>JBEANX010000116.1:0-3018 GCA_041165245.1 Pseudomonadota bacterium | reverse complement strand
AAGGGCATCCGCTCCAGCTACCCAGGTGATCTGTACTGCCACATCACGGTTGAGACGCCCGTCAAGCTCACCGAGCACCAGCGAAAGCTGCTCAAGGAGCTGGACGAGTCGTTCAAGAAGGCTGGTGAGAAGCACTCGCCCAACACCAAGGGCTGGGCAGACCGGGTCAAGAACCTGTTCAAGTGACAGCCTGTGGTTTGGCCACAGCAAGCAAAGCGCCCTGAGGGGCGCTTTTTTCATGGCGGCAACCGCGGTGTTGTCCTCAAGGGCAGAAAGCCCCTTCCGATAACCACCCACACCCTTTTGCGGTTCATGGTGGCTGCCGGGTGCGTTTCTCACGAAAGACACACACCATGGCACTCATTGACTCAGGCATCAGTGCGGCCAGTGCACTGGTGATCGACGCTCACTCGGGCTCGCGAGCCGTGCTCGTAAAGATGCTGCAGACGCTGGACATCGACGACATCACGTCCACCGGCCAACTGCTCGAAGCACGCAAGCTTCTGGAAACCCGCCGCTTCGACATCGTTCTGTGCGACTACCATTTCGAGGGCCAAAAAGGCAACGGACAAGAGCTGGTCGAAGACCTGCGCCGCGACAACTTCCTGCCTTTCTCAACCAGCTTCGTGATGGTCACCGCTGAGAACAGCTACCACCGGGTGGCTGAAGCTGCGGAATCCGCGCTGGACAGCTACCTGCTCAAACCACACAGCCTGCGTGACCTCGCGGCACGGCTGGTGCTGATCAGGCTGCGCAAGCAAGCACTGCAGGGCATCTTTGAGGCCATGGAGGCCCAGGATTACCGACATGCGGCTGACCTGTGCCTGGCGCGTTTTCATGCCCGCAGTGCGTATTGGCTGTACGCAGCGCGTCTGGGCGCCGAGTTGCTGTTGCGGCTGAAAGAACATGATGCCGCGAGAACACTGTATGAGGCCATCTGCGATCAGCAAGCGCTGCCCTGGGCCCGCCTGGGTGTGGCTCGGGCACACCTGGACCAGGGCAAACACAAAAAGGCGGAAGCGGCGCTCGCCACCTTGGTTCAAGAGCACCCCGATTGCTCCGATGCCTTTGACGTGATGGGCCGCGCACAAATGGAATCAGGCCAATTTGAGCAAGCCATGCTCACGTACCAGAAGGCCGTTCAGTTGACGCCCGCATCGATCTCACGCCTTCAGAAGCTGGGTTTGGTCGCCTTCTACCTGCAGCGACACGATGTGATGCTGCGATCACTGCTGTCAGCCACACAGATCGGCGCTCGGGGTGATCAAAGCTCCAAGCTGTTCAACACGCAGACCCTCGTCATCCTCGCATTCTGGCAATTCGCGCAACGTGACCTGCATCAACTGAAGAAGCTGAGGGAATGCCTGCTGAGCCACGAGGTGCCCCATGAAACGCAGGACCATGCAGATCGCAAGCATCGACAGTGGCAGGTGATGGAGATCTTGCTGCTCATCCTGGAGCGCCGGACAGGCCCGGCCGTTGACGCATTGCGTGAGCACATGGGCGACATCCAGATGGCCAGCTTTGACCTCGAAGCAGCGAGCAATGCCCTGGGTCTGTTGGCACGTCTGGCCGCCACAGAACTCAAACTGCCCGATGCCGACGACTGGGTGCACGCCATCGCCCGCCGCTTTTGCAGCACGCCCACTGCGCTGCAGATCATGAGGATGTCGGCCCAAGCCTTCCCGCATTACGTGGAGATCGTTCAGCAAGCCTACAAAGAAGTGCGTCAAATGGCAGAAGAATCCATGGCGCATGCCCTCAAGGGCGCAGCCAGCGTTGCCGTGACGGCTCTGTTGGCGCATGCCCTCAAAACCTTGAACGTGAAGTTGCTGGACTTGGCCGAGATGGCGCTGCACAAGCACCAAGACCACATCCAGGATCTGCCTCACTTCCACCGCCAGGCCCATCGCTTGCGGGCCGACCATGGTTGCATCAACCATGCCTTGCCCATGTTTCAGATGATGGGGCGCGACCCCGGTGCCTTGCGCTTGAGGGCATGACCGAACTGAGCCATGCAAGGGGCTTGGCAAGTCGAGAACTAATGCCCATTTCGGGGTTTCATCCAGCGTTTCGGGGCCTGTTCGAAGCCGAAGCCCAGTTGCAGAATCAGTGCGTCTCAAGTGCGGTCTGTGATTGGCCGAAAACCGAAACAGAGGTCGGTGCTGTTGAGGGCCGGCTCCAGTGGTGCATCACCACGCCCTGCAGCCCGGAATTTCGCACACCATGGCCACCACTGTCACCCCGTACTCGAACCTCACAGCCCTCATCATCGATGACATGGCGGTGCAGCAGACCACGCTGAGGGGCCACCTTGCGCTTTTGGGCATCAGCAAAACCGATGCTGTGTCCAACGCCGAAGATGCCGTGCGCAACATCAAGGCCAAGAAGTACAGCCTGATCCTGTGCGACTACAACCTGAACCAAAAGACCGATGGTCAGCAGCTCTTCGAACACCTGCGTGACCAGCAGGTGCTCGCCCCCGACTGCATCTTCTTCATGATCACGGCCGAGAGCACCTACGCCTCGGTGGCCGCTGCGACCGAGCACCACCCCGACGCCTACCTGCTCAAGCCCATCACCGCCACAGACATCGAAGACCGCCTCAAAGCGAGCTTGGACAAGCGCGATGCCCTGATGGCCATCAACACCAAGCTCAGCAAAGAGGACTTGGCCGGGGCACTCGAAGAATGCGACAAGGTGCTGGCCGCCAAAAACCGCTGGTTCATGAGTGCGCTGCAGACCAAAGGTCATGTCTTGCTCAAGCTGGGCCGCCATGAAGATGCCAAGGCCGTCTACCGTGCAGCTCTGGACCAACGCAACGACCTGACCTGGGCGCGCCTGGGCTTGGCACGTGCTCACAAGGCGGCCGGCCAGTTCGAGCAAGCCCGCACCTTGGCGCAGGACATCATCGCATCACGCGAGGGCGAAAAGAATGTGGCCGCCTATGACGTGATCGCCGAATCACTCGAAGCCACGGGTGATTCGGAAGGAGCGCTCTTCGTGTTGCGTGAAGCT
>JBEANX010000115.1:0-3150 GCA_041165245.1 Pseudomonadota bacterium | reverse complement strand
TCGCGCGTTTCCTGCTGGATGTCGATCAGCGACTGCAGCCACACGGCAGCCTGCTGAGGCGAGGCGTCTTTTTCGGCGCCTTCGTTTTCCTTGTACATCCAATGCGCGGCAATGCCCTTCTCGGCCACGGCGTGCATGGCCTGCGAGCGCAACTGGAACTCCACGGCCGTGCCCACCGGGTTGACCAGCGTGGTGTGCAGCGACTGGTAGCCATTGGCCTTGGAAATCGCGATGTAGTCTTTGAAGCGGCCCGGCAGCGGCTTGTAGAGCTGGTGCAGCACGCCCAAGGCGCGGTAGCAATCGAGCAACTCACGCGTGACGATGCGAAAGCCGAAGATGTCGCTGACCTGGGCAAAGCTCAGGTGCTTGTCACGCATCTTGTGATAAATGGAGAAGATCGTTTTCTCGCGGCCGTAGATGTCGACCACCATGTCGGCGTCATCAAACGCGGCTTGCACTTCCCTCTGGATCCGCTCGACCAGGTCACGGCGGTTGCCACGCGTTTTCTTCACCGCCTTGAACAACACCCCGTAGCGCCAGGGGTTGATGTATTTGAACGAGAGTTCCTGCAGCTCGCGATAGGTCTGGTTCAGGCCCAGGCGGTGCGCGATGGGCACGTAGATCTCAAGCGTCTCGCGGGCGATGCGGGCCTGCTTGTGCGCCACCATCGACTCCATGGTGCGCATGTTGTGCAGGCGGTCTGACAGCTTGATGAGGATGACGCGCACATCGCGCGCCATGGCCAGCAGCATCTTGCGGAAGGACTCTGCCTGCGATTCCTCCTTGGTGGAGAACTGCAGCTTATCGAGTTTGGTCAGGCCGTCGACCAACTCGGCCGTGGGCGAGCCAAAACGCTCGATCAGCTCGATTTTGGTGACGCCGCAGTCTTCCATGGCGTCGTGCATGAGCGCAGCCATGATGGCCTGCGAATCTAGCTTCCAGTCGGCGCACAGGCCGGCCACCGCGATGGGGTGGGTGATGTAGGGCTCGCCACTGGCTCGGAACTGGCCCAAGTGGGCCTCATCGGCGAACCGGTAGGCCTCGCGCACGCGGCGGATGTCGCCCTCGTCGAGGTAATCGAGTTTGTGCAACAGCGCCGCGAACGAGGCAGCAGACGGATCAAGCGCGATTTGAGACATGCAATGACTTTAGCGCGGAAGACTTGCCCCTGTCTTGCACATGACCGGGCAAAACCCACGACTGTTGGGGACGATCCTGGGGCTCAAAGTTGAGCGTGAGCAAAAGACACACCAGGCTGGCCGAGATGGATGCCGCGGTGGCCGCAGTCAGGCTCGCCGGGGCCAGAAAAAGAAAACCCGCCGGGCGGCGGGTTTTTCATCTGGGGCCGCTAAGCCCCGCGGCGAGAAAGATCAGGTTGGGACCTTGCGCAACATTTCGATGCCGACTTGGCCCGCAGCGATTTCACGCAGGGCGGTCACGCCAGGCTTGTTGCGCGATTCGATCTTGGGCGTGTGGCCTTGGCTCAGCATGCGAGCGCGGTAAGTCGCGGCCAGCACCAACTGGAAGCGGTTGGGGATCTTTTGCAGGCAGTCTTCGACGGTGATGCGGGCCATGGATGCTCTCCAGAGAAAGTAAAGAACGTTCAAATGCTTCGGTCAAACCTGCCTGAAAACGAGTCAAAGCAGGTTCAAAGCCTTGAACACAGCGCTCTTGTTGCGACGCTGAGCGGAGTATTTTAACCGTTGTGCGTGAACAATGGTCTTCAAATCGAACAATGCGGTCTCAAACAGGGCATTGACGACGACAAAGTCAAAGAATTGGGCCTGGCCGACCTCGATGCGCGCATTCTTCATGCGCAGGTCGATGACTTCCTGGCTGTCTTCACCGCGGCGGTTCAAGCGCTGCAGCAACTCCTCGTAGCTGGGCGGCAAGATGAAGATCAGGATGGCGTTGGGAAAGATCTTCTTGATCTGCAGGGCGCCCTGCCAGTCGATCTCCAGCACCACGTCTTCTCCGCCCTTGATGCGCTCTTCAATGGCGCTGCGGGAGGTGCCGTAATGGTTGCCGTGCACCTCGGCGTGCTCGAAGAAATCGCCATGGTCAACCATGCCCAGGAACGCTTCCTTGCTGACGAACCAGTATTCGCGGCCATGCTGCTCTTGCCCACGCGGCGAGCGGGTGGTGTGCGAGACCGACACCTGAAGGCGCGAATCAAGTTCCAGCAAAGCCTTGACCAGGCTGGATTTGCCCGTCCCGCTGGGTGCGGAGACCACGAAGAGGTTGCCTGGGTAATCCAGGTCTGGCGTCTGGGGTGTGTTCATGGCGCAGTTCGGTGCGGTTTCAGCAATCATTCAATGTTCTGGACCTGCTCGCGCATCTGTTCAATCAGCACCTTCATGCTGACCGAGACTTGCGTGAGCTCCAGGGCCGCTGCTTTGGATCCCAGGGTGTTGGCCTCGCGGTGCAACTCCTGGATCAGGAAATCCAGGCGCTTGCCCGCCTCGCCGCCTTTTTTGACCAGGCGCTCGATCTCATCGAGGTGGGCCTTGAGGCGTTGCAGCTCTTCATCGACGTCAATGCGCAAGGCATAGGCCGCCGCTTCTGACAAGGCGCGCTCTTGCGCGGCCTCGGGCGTGACAGTGCCGCCCACGGCCGTCAAAGCCTCCTGATACTTGGCCAGGAAGCGCTCCTGCTGGCGCTGCACCGCCTGGGGCACCATGGGCGTGGCCTCTTCGGCCAACACGCGCAGCTGCTTGAGCTTGTCCTTGATGATGGCCGCCAGGCGCTGGCCTTCGGTGGCACGGGCGTCTTTCAGGGATTCAACGCATTGCTTGACGGCATCCAGCGCGGCGTCATCCAGCTTGATGGCGGGCGTCGCGTTGCGGCACCAATTCATCACTTCATTGACGCTGAGCGGCCCCGCCTTGGGCAGCCAGTTCTGCACCATGCCCTCCAGGCGGGCCAAGGTATGCAGTTGATCGGGCGCAGGCGTCGGCCACCCCGCATCTGCGGCACGCTGTGGCTGCAGGCGCAACTCGATCTTGCCTCGCTTGAACGAGGCGGTCAGCAGGTCGCGGAAGGCAGGTTCCAGCGCGCGAAATTCATCCGCCAGTTTGAAGCTCAGATCCAGGAAGCGGCTGTTGACCGAGCGCAGCTCAGCCCCCACACCACCCGAGGCCGTCTTGCGTG
>JBEANX010000114.1:0-2615 GCA_041165245.1 Pseudomonadota bacterium | reverse complement strand
TTGCAGCTCTTGTGTGCGGTGGCTGATCTGGGCCTCGAGGTTGAGGCGGTGCTCATCCAGCTCAGCGGCCACCCGCTGGCGCTCGGTGATGTCGCGGATGTGCATGTGTTTGACGCGCTGTCCGTCGTCGTCGGTGTAGGCCCAAGCGATGACCTCCACCGGCACACCCTGCCCCGCGGCACCCACCAGGCGGGTCTCGAAGGGGCTCACCAGGTGTTCACGCTCCAGTTCGCGCAAGACCACCTCAATCCCACCACGCACCTCTGGCATGAAGAGCGACACCAGTGGTTTGCCAAACCATGAGGCGGCCTCGCGCTCACCCGTCATGCTCAGGCCGGCGCGGTTGATCAGGGTGATGGCCTCGGCTCGGCAAGCCACGATGCCGTCGGGCGTGGTGTCGATCAGGGCGCGAAAACGCGTGGCACTGCTGTGCAGCTGCTGCAACTGCGAGCGCATGGCGGCATCCATCTCGCGCAAGGCAACGCTGAGCTGGGCGATCTCATCACGGGCATGG
This sequence comes from Pseudomonadota bacterium, assembly GCA_041165245.1. Classification (GTDB taxonomy): domain Bacteria; phylum Pseudomonadota; class Gammaproteobacteria; order Burkholderiales; family Burkholderiaceae_C; genus Aquabacterium. The sequence goes on along the minus strand of JBEANX010000114.1, from coordinate 2,101 downwards.
GGCGCCACCGGGGGGAACTCGACCTGATCGCCATGGCGAAGCCGCACCGCCGTGTTTGCCAGGGTGCGCAAGGGCCGTGCGATGCGCCCTGCCACCCACCAGCTCACACCCAGGAAAAAGAGGGTGGCCAGCACCCCACCCACGAGCATGCGCTGGCGTGCCTGGGCCAGTGGCAGGAAGGCACGGCTTGCTTGTTGACGCAGCACCAAGGTCCACTGGGGGGAATCAGGGCTGTCCATCAGCCGCACGCCCGCTGCAGCGGTGAGGTAGGGCTCTTCTTCACGCCAACGGATCACGCCTGGCTGGCTGCCCGTGAGGATGGCGGGCAAACCGGGCACATCGAGCTGCCGCCCCAGGTAGGCCTCAGGCCCGATGGTGACTTCACCCAGGGGCGAGAGCAGCAAGCTCTCCTGCCCTGAACTCTCTTGCAAGGGCCGCATCAGCGTCGAGTGCAGGTCGCGGATCGAGGCCCAATCGAGCATGGCCACCACCACACCGATGGTGCGCCCTTCGTAATCAATGATGGGCACAGACAGATCGATGAGCTTGGGCGGCTTGCCTTCGGCATCCATGGCCAGGTGGTTGGCCAGCGGCCCTGGCGGGTGCGGCACGCCGACCCAGGCCGCTTTGAGCCCCTCAACATACCAAGGCTGCGAGCTGAGCACTTGTGCTTCCAGCAAGGTGCCTGTGGCGACCTCGACCTTGCCCTGCGCATCGACGATGGCCAGCCAAACCAGCTCGCTGTGCTGCGAGCGAACTTGCTCCAGGGCCAGGCGCAGCTTGCCAGGGTCAGCCATGCCGCTGGCCACCTCGGGCATGGCCGCCACCTGACGGATCTGCAAGATGCGCTCTTTGAGCGAAAGAGAGAGGGTCTGCCCCAGGAACTGCGCCTCGCGCAGGCTGGCTTCCCTCAAGGCTGTGGACAGCTGCTCGCGCTGGTTGATCTCGATCAGCACGCTCACGCCCAGCGCAAACAACAGGCCTGACAAGCCAATGACCAGCGCAAAGCGGGCACGCACGCTGCGCGCAGGCGACCACGAAGGCTGCGCTGCTTGAGGCTCAGCGGGTCGGTGTTGGGGGTCCGGGCCTGTGGGGGTCATCGCACCTGTTTGTGTGGGGGTCGTTCGTGGGCATGGCCCAACATGGGGCATCGTACGAGCAAGCCGCGTCTTGGCAAGGGCCACTTGCCCGATCCGCCACACATTTTCTGACGCAACGCAGGCAAGCAGGGCCTGGTGAGGCTGCATGCTTTCGCATCCAAGCGTGAAAATCAATTCACCAGAACATGGCTTGCCACCCGCCACCAATTGGCTTAGGGTGACGGCCTGATTCAAAAAAATGCGCTGATGAAACTCATTCGTCTTTCAAGACTGCAGGCCGGCAGGGCTGTGCCTCGCACACAGGTCTCGCTTGCCAAATGGGCGCCCAGGGCGGCCATGGCCTCGTGGGCACCCTCGCCCTGGGCTTTGGGCTTCGGGGCCTGCCTGGGTGCGTGCCTGCTTGGGCATCAGGCCAGCGCCACCGAGTTGGTGATCGCCACCGTGAACAACGGCCACATGATCACCATGCAGGGCCTGACACGGCAGTATGAGCAAAGCCACCCTGGCATCAAGCTCAGGTGGGTGACCATGACCGAAGGTGCCTTGCGCCAGCAGATGGCAGCCGATGTGTCCACCGGCCAGGGCCAGTTTGACGTGATGACCATTGGCCTGCTGGAAACCCCCATCTGGGGCAAGAAGGGCTGGCTGCGTGAGATCACGCCGCAAGCCAGCGATGCGATTGACGACCTGCTGCCGAACATCCGTGCGGGCTTGTCCGTGGACGGCAAGCTTTATGCCTCGCCCTTTTACGGCGAGAGTTCGATGACCATGGTGCGCACCGACTTGCTGGCCCAGGCCGGCATCAAGCTGCCTGAAACCCCCACCTGGCCACAGATCCGTGAAGCCGCGGCCAAGCTGAACCAGCCAGAAAGAGGCATCCACGGCATCTGCCTGCGTGGCCGCCCTGGTTGGGGCGAGAACATGACGCTGATCACCCCCATGGTCAACGCCATGGGCGGCCAGTGGTTTGACATGAGCTGGCAGCCCCAGCTGGACACCAA
>JBEANX010000113.1:0-3449 GCA_041165245.1 Pseudomonadota bacterium | reverse complement strand
TGGCGGCTGCGGATGAAAGACATGGCAAAGCTCCGATGGTGCAAGGTGCTGCCTGTGAGTCGCCCCACAGGCACCGAACCTTACACCGAGCGGCATGCCCCCCTCAAAAAACCGTGAATTGAGGCATCTCTCCCCGAGGGCCCTGGATCTGCATCAGGCGCCCTGACAGCTTGGCCTGCACGCGTGAGGGCATGGCGGCAAAGCCGGTTCCGCGGGTCAGTTCATCGCCATGCATGAAGCACCAGTAGACAAAGCGGGCCGTCCATTCCGCGCCTTTGATGTCTTTGGGACGGGCATCCAGCAACACAAAGCTGGTGGCCGTCAAGGGCCAGGCATCAACCCGCGGCTGGTTGAGCAGGCTGGCGTTGTCGTCACCCTGGCGGTACACATCCGAGGCCAGCACGGCGGCCTTGAAGGCCTCTTCCGATGCCGCCACATCTGCACCGCTGCCATTGCGCAGTCGCAAGGCCGTGAGGCCGTCACGCCCCACCCGGTCGAACGAGACATAGCTGATGCCTCCCTTGGTGGCCTTGAGCAAGGCGCTCACGCCGTCGTTGCCCTTGGCCGCCATCAAGGGGGTGGTGCCGGGTGCAGTGGGCCACGCGGGCTTCTGGCTGGGTTCGACCTGGGCCTTGAAGGCCTCTTGCGATTGCGCCAAGAAGCGCGTGAACACCTCGCTGGAGCCCGATTTGTCCTCCCGCACGATGCGGGTGATCGGCACATGCGGCAAGCGCACACCAGGGTTGAGCTTGGTGATGCGTGCGTCGTCCCAATGTGAGATGCGGCCGGCCATCAGCTCGGCGAGCACGCTGCCCGAGATCGTCACGTGGTTGCTGGCCACACCCGGCACATTGACCACGGGCACCAGGCCACCAATCAACATGGGGATCTGCACCAGTTTGTGTTCCAGCAGTTGCTGGGCGCTCAGCGGGCTGTCAGAACCGCCAAACTGAACCGACCGGGCCTGCACCTGCTTGACGCCATCGCCCGAGCCTGTCGCCGCGTAGCTGAGCGCCACCTCGGGGTGCTCTTGCTGGAAGCGCGTGATCCAGCGCTCATACACCTTGGAGGGAAAGGTCGCGCCAGCGCCCTTGATGGCCACTTGCGCTTGAGCGCCCAAAGCCACCAATGTCAGCGCGAGCGCACACCCGAAACGCAAGCTCAGGCTCGCTCGTTTTGAAGATCCGTACTGCATCAGCCCCAGCCAAAAAATGCGCCACCGCGACGCCGCAAGGCGCGCACGATAGCGCATGGCAAGCCGAGAGCTGCGGGCTAACCCGCAGAAACCTCGACTTGGGGGATCAGGCCTCGGCCTTCTTCGCGGTCTTGCCGGCCTTCTTCGCAGCCGGCACCTTGGGCGCACGCGGCTCGAACTCGAAGCCCACCTTGCCGGCCTTGGCGTCCCAGCTCAGAAAGGCCTTGAACTTGCGGCGCGTCTTGTTGGAGACAAAGCCCTCCATCAGGTCGGTCTTGCCGGTTTCCAGAAGCTTGCCCATCTGCTCAGGCGCAATGGGCTGCTGCAGGATGATCTTGCCGCTCTTGAAATCACACTTGGTTTTGCCTTCGCCGGCCAAGGTGTTTTCGCAGATGAAGTTCGAGCCATGCTCATACACACTGCCGCCGCACTTGGGGCAGGCGCCCAGGGTGGTGTGGTTGGAGAAGTCGACCGCTTCGCCGCCCTCTTCGTCCTTCTTGGCGTCGTCGCCGAAGTCAAACTCCATCTTCCAGTTGTTGGCCTCTTCGTCCTTGACCAGCTTGAGCTCGGCCGTGAAGGGCCAGCCCGCCTTGGAGCGGAAGCCCTCCAGAGGGCCCACCTTGTGCTCACGCATGAGCTGCTCAACTTCAACCAGCTCGAAGCTGCGCCCTGCCGGGATCTTGGTCATGGAGAAACCACAACCGCTGGTCTCAGCCTCAAGCGAGGCCGCGCCATGCTTGCCCGTGCACGTGAAGCGGCGGTAGTTCTCTTTGACCTCGCCGCCGCAATTGGGGCAAGGTGTGCTCAAGGTGGCGTAGTCACCGGGAATGGTGTCGCGGTCGTACTCCTTGGCCTTTTGCACGATGCGCTGGGTCATGGCGGCAATCTCGGCCATGAAGGCTTCGCGGCTCAGGCGGCCCTTTTCCATCTCGCTGAGCTGGTGCTCCCAGTTGCCCGTCAGCTCGGGCTTGGTCAGGTCTTCCACGCCCAGGCCACGCAGCAGCGTGGTCAGCTGGAATGCCTTGGCCGTGGGGATCAGCTCGCGGCCCTCGCGGTACATGTACTTTTCAAGGATCAAGCCTTCGATGATGGCGGCGCGCGTGGCTGGCGTGCCCAAGCCCTTTTCCTGCATCGCAGCTTTGAGCTCTTCGTCGTCGATGAGCTTGCCAGCACCTTCCATGGCGCTCAGCAGCGTCGCTTCCGAGTAGCGGGCGGGCGGCTTGGTCTTGAGCGCGTTGACCGCGATGTCTTCGTTCAAGGCGGCCTCGCCCGGCTGCACGGCCACCAAGGTGGTGTCGTCGCCTTCTTCAGCCGCTTCCTTGCCGTACACGGCCATCCAGCCCGGCTTGACCAGCACCTTGCCGTTGGTCTGGAAGCAATGCTCCTTGCCTGCGGCTGGCACCTTGGTGATGCGGGTGGTGACCATGAACTCGGCCGATGGATAGAACACCGAGATGAAGCGCTTGACGACCATGTCGTACAGCTTGGCCTCGGCCTCGGTCAGGCTCTTGGGCGCCTGCAACGTGGGGATGATGGCAAAGTGATCTGACACCTTGGCGTTGTCGAACACGCGCTTGTTGGGCTTGATGTAGCCCTCGTTGATGGCCTTGCGGGCATGCTTGCTCAGCTCGCGCAGCGGGCCGGGCATGTCCTCGTCGGCGATCATGGCCATGGTGTCTTTGACCACGGCCACGTAGTCCTCAGGCAGGGCGCGCGAGTCGGTCCGTGGGTAGGTCAGCACCTTGTGCTTTTCATACAAGGCCTGGGCCAGGCCCAGCGTGGTCTTGGCCGAAAAGCCAAAGCGCGAGTTGGCCTCACGCTGCAGCGTGGTCAGGTCATACAGCAAGGCGCTGGCCTGGCTGGAGGGCTTGGCCTCTTCCGTGACGGTGCCGGTCTGGCCACGCACGGCATCGGCAATGGCTTGCGCCTCGACAGCCGACCAGACACGGTCGGCCTTGAACTCAGCCTCTTGCGAGCCCTCAACAGCGGCCTTGTCTTTCTTGAAGTTGGGGTCGAACCACTTGCCGTCGTAACTGCCGGCACTCACGCCAAAGCTGGCGCGGATCTCCCAGTAGTCACGGAACACGTGCTTGCGGATCTTTTCTTCACGCTCGACCACGATGGACAGCGTGGGCGTCTGCACCCGGCCCACGGTGGTCAAAAAGAAACCACCATCGCGCGAGTTGAAGGCCGTCATGGCCCGCGTGCCGTTGATGCCGACCAGCCAATCGGCCTCGCTGCGGCTGCGCGCGGC
>JBEANX010000112.1:0-4493 GCA_041165245.1 Pseudomonadota bacterium | reverse complement strand
AAGTCAATCATCACCTACCAGAACGGCCAAGCGGATGCACGCCGCCGAGTGATCGTGGTGGGGGCCGGCCCACTGGGTGGAAAGGTGGCCCGAGCGCTGCAGGGCAATCGGGATCAGAGCCGCGAATTTGTGGGTTATTTTGATGATCGCTCCGACAGCCGTGTGCTGCCAGAAGCGGTCAGCATGCGCCTCGGTGGGTTGCGAGATGTGGCCAATTACGTTTATGCCCACGGCATTCACGAGGTGTACATCACCATGCCATTGGGCTCACAGCCCCGAATCGTGCAGTTGCTGGAGGCCGTTCAGGGAACGACTGCATCACTCTATTTCGTGCCTGATGTGTTTGGCATCAGCATCATCCAGGGCCGCTTGCAAGACATGAATGGCGTGCCAGTGGTCGGCATTTGCGAGACGCCCTTCACGGGCACCAACGAGTTGGTCAAACGCATTTCTGACATCGTTCTGGGCAGCATCATCATGGTGATGATCTTCCCCTTGCTGTTGGCCGTGGCCATTGGGGTCAAGATGTCTTCCCCGGGGCCTGTCATCTTCAGGCAAAAGCGCAATGGCTTGGATGGTGAGGAAATCATCGTCTACAAATTCCGCTCGATGCGGACACAAGACAACGGGCCTGTCGTCAAGCAAGCCACCAAGGATGACCCGCGCATCACCCCCTTTGGCGCCTTCATCCGCAAGACCTCGCTCGATGAGTTGCCTCAATTCATCAATGTGTTGCAGGGGCGCATGAGCATCGTGGGGCCGCGCCCACATGCCGTGGCGCACAACGAAGAGTATCGTCGGCTCATCAAGGCCTACATGGTGCGCCACAAGGTGAAGCCCGGGATCACGGGCTGGGCTCAGGTCAATGGCTACCGTGGAGAGACCGAAACCATTGACAAAATGCAGGCCCGCGTGGAGTTTGACCTTGAATATTTGCGTAATTGGTCGCTCGGTTTGGACCTCCAGATCATCATTCGCACCATTCGTTTGGTGTTGTTTGATCGGAATGCATACTGATTTGCTGATGTCATCATGATTCACAGGAATGTCGAGATGCCTCAAATGTCCCTTCGTTGTGTTGGCTCTTGCTCCGCGATGCTGGTGTTGGCCATCACGTCAGGGGTGTCCTTGGCGGAGTCAAACCCCCTGACCCTCACCATGAGCGAGTCTCTCTCATATGATAACAATTATTTGCGGCGGTCGGGTGGCGGTCCTTCAGAAACGACATCCGTGACTTCTGCGGGCCTGAGTTACAACAAAAGCCTGGGTCGACAGTTTTATTCTGCGGATATTGATGTCATCGCCAGTCGCAATCAAGATTTCAAGCAGTTTGATTATGATGGTTACGGCTTGAGTCTGAGCGTTGCTTCAGGTGTTGGCGCCAAAGGCTATGTGTCCCTGAAACACAATCGCTCCAGCGGGCAGCAGAACCCCGATGAGCAGACGGGTGTGCGTTTTGCGGACCGAGTCAAGCAAAGAAGCACGAATTTGTTCATGCAGTACGGCGTGTCTGGGCGTCTGGGTGCCAATGCAAGCTTGTCTGCTGGGGGGACGGAGTACTCCCGCAACTTTGCAAACAACAGTGACTTCGCTTCGCTGCGTCTGGGGCTTTCTTATTCGCCCTCAGACCGGTTGGCTTTTGGCGTGGGCGGCAAAAAAACAGAGAGCAAATTCCCCAGTTTAGGGGAGACGATCAACCGCTATGACTACGACTTGAGTACATCTTGGGTGGTGAGTGGCTACAGCTCCCTTGCAGCCAGCATGGCATTTTCTCAAGAAAACAGAACCGTCAATGCTGAGAATGATTTCAAAGGCTTGACGGGTTCGCTGGGTTGGAATTTCACGCCGGGTGGTAAGTTGAGCTATGGTGTCTCGCTGAGCCGGGACACGCAGCGGACTGGTTTGCCTTCGTTGTACAGCAACTCGGGTCGAATTGATTCGCCCAGTGACTTCAAGCCCATCCTCACCAACCAAGCACAGAATCAGTTGACGACTTCCCTGGCCGGGCGCGTGAATTGGGCGCTTTCTTCAAAAATAGGGCTGGGTGTTGGTTTGACGTATTCGCAATTCGAAGACTCGCGTGAGGCAGATAAAATCGGCAACATCAGCGGCTTGGATAGTCTGTTTTTGCCAAGCCAGGGGCACCAGCAGAACTTGCAGCTCACGGGCAACTACACGCCCATCCGCTGGATGCGTTTGGGTTGCTCCCTTGGGTCTTACAAGCGGACGAGTTCTCGTCAGAGCTCGCCAGGCTATCAGGGGCAAAGCCTCGGGTGCGACGCCAACGTGACCTTGAACTGAAGCCGAGTGAAGCATGTCCATTTCCACGCCTGAGTGTGTTTTATTGACCGGTGCAACTGGTTACATCGGCTCCCACACATGGCTCGCCCTTCTCGAAGCAGGCTACGAAGTCATCGGTGTCGACAGCTTGGTGAACAGTTCACCGGCGGTGCTGTCGCGCCTTGCCAATTTGAGTGGCAAAAAGCCACAGTTTATTCAAGGTGATGTGCGAGATGCAGCGGTGCTTGATGCCTGTTTTGCACTGGCAGGGCAGGTCTCCGAGGGCATCTCTGCAGTCATCCATTTTGCGGCGCTGAAGGCAGTGGGTGAATCCACCCAACGCCCGCTGGATTACTTCGACAACAACCTGGGTGCGTTGATGTCGGTTTGTCAGGCCATGTCTCGACACGGTTGTCGGCAACTGGTTTTCAGCTCGTCTGCCACGGTCTATGGCAAGCCCGATGCTTTGCCCATCACGGAAGATTCGCCGTTGCGATCCACCAACCCCTATGGCATGACCAAGCTGCTGGGTGAGGAAATGCTGCGTGAATTGGGGCGTTGCGATCCCTCGTGGCGGGTGGCTGCCTTGCGGTATTTCAACCCGGTTGGAGCGCATGAAAGCGGGCTCATTGGGGAAGACCCCCGAGGCATTCCCAACAACCTGATGCCTTTTGTGGCGCAGGTCGCGGTGGGTCGTCGGCCTCACTTGAATGTGTTTGGGAATGACTACGAAACGCCTGATGGAACCGGTGTTCGTGATTACATCCATGTGTGTGATCTGGCCGAAGGCCATGTCGCAGCCCTGAGCGTGCTGCATGCACAACCTGGCTCAATGACGGTGAACCTGGGCACAGGGCGAGGCTTCAGTGTGGTGGAGGTCGCGCAGGCTTATGAGCGTGCAAGTGGCCGCTCCATCCCCCTGGTCTTTGCAGAGCGGAGAGCCGGTGACATTGACGCCTGTTATGCGGATCCCTCTCTGGCCAAGCAGGTGATGGGCTGGGAGGCCAAGCGAGGCCTTGATCAAATGTGTGTGGATTCGTGGCGATGGCAGTCCATGAACCCTGAGGGTTTCAATGACTGAGTTGGCCTGGAACGGATAGAAAGTTGAATGACATGACCAATTCTTTGAAAGTTGCCCCCGTCATCATGGCGGGGGGCTCTGGTACCCGTTTGTGGCCCCTTTCACGAGCGCTTTACCCCAAGCAGTTCCTGGCTTTGAGTGGCCCTCAAACTTTGTTTCAGTTGGCTCATTTGCGTCTGCAGGCGCTTGGCAATGAGCGCATCGAGGTCAGCAGGCCATGCGTGGTGGGGAATGAGGACCATCGTTTCTTGGTGCTGGACCAGATTCGGGAACTCAAAGATTCTGTTCAGAGCCTGTTGCTGGAGCCGGCAGGGCGAAACACCGCGCCTGCGGTGGCCTTGGCGGCTTTGCAACTCACGGCTGGTGGTGAAGACCCCATCATGGTCGTCACGCCAGCCGATCAAACCGTGACTCAGCCCGAGGCGTATTCCGCCGCATTGAGGGTCGCAGTGGAAGCTGCAGCCCAAGGTGACATCGTCATCCTGGGCATCACGCCTGACCGCCCCGAAACAGGCTTTGGCTACATCCGCTGTTCTGATCTGAAGACCGATGGCGCTGGTGCCGTTGAGGCGTTTGTCGAAAAGCCCGACTTGGCCACCGCGCAAGGCTATTTGGCCCAAGGTGGTTACTACTGGAACAGCGGCATGTTCGTGATGCGAGCCTCACGCTGGCTGGCCGCGCTGGCGCATTTCCGCCCCGACATCGCCAATGCCACCCAGGCTTCTTTTGCTGTGCGCACGAGCGATGATGTGTTTGTGCGCCCCGGCAAGGCTGAGTTCATGCAAGTGCCCTCAGAGTCGGTCGACTATGCCGTGATGGAGCAATGCCCGAGCCACCCAGAAGCTGGTTTTGTGGTGCGCATGGTGCCGCTGGACGCCGGTTGGTCTGACCTGGGTGCCTGGGATGCCGTCTGGCAAGTCAGCGGTCATGACGAGGCGGGCAATGCCTCTGAAGGCGATGCCCTGATCCAAAACAGCCGCAACACCCTGGTCCACAGCACGAGCCGCCTGGTGGCCGCTGTGGGTCTGGACAACGTGGTCGTGGTGGAAACGCCGGACGCCGTGCTGGTGGCTGATCGCAGCCGCAGCCAGGACGTCAAGCACGTGGTGGCGGCCCTGGCCAAGCGTGAGCG
>JBEANX010000111.1:0-2617 GCA_041165245.1 Pseudomonadota bacterium | reverse complement strand
GCTCACTTCCCGGCCACGCCCTGTCCTGGGTTGGTCCGCCGTGGCGCTCAGCGCCTTGCTGTTGGCAGCTTGTGGAGGCAAGGGTGATGGACCGGCAAGCGTGGCTGTGGCCAAGGTCAACAAGGTTGAAGTGACCCAAGCGCAGGTGGACCAACTGCTGCAACAGCAGCGCAACTTGCGGCCTGAACAGCAGGATGTCGCCAGCCGGCAAATTCTGGAGCGCCTGGTCGAGCAGGTGCTGATTCTTCAAAAGGCCGACGAGACCAAACTGGACCGGGACCCGCGGGTGATGCAGATGATCGAAGGCGCCCGCCGCGAGGTGCTGATTCGGGCCTACCTGGAGCGCGTTGCGGAAGCCGCGCCCAAGCCTTCCCCTGAAGACATCAAGAAGTACTACGACGACAAGCCAGCGCTCTTTCGCGACCGCCGGGTCTACAACCTCCAAGAGCTGAACATCGAAGCCCGTCCGGAGCAGATCGCCGAGATCCGTGAACAGTTGCTGGCGGCCAAGAAGATTGAAACCTTTGTCGAGTACCTCAAGTCGGCTGGCTTGCGTTTCGCTGGCAACCAGGCGGTGCGTGCTGCTGAGCAATTGCCCCCGAATGCCTTGGACGCAATCTCACGCATGAACGATGGGCAGGCCTTGCTGGTTCCGGGTCCTGCAGGTGCGCAGGTCTTGGTGCTGGCCGGTTCGCGGGTGCAACCCGCCACGGAAGAGCAGGCACGTCCGGCCATCGAGCAGTATCTGCTGGGTGAACGCAAGCGCAAGCTCGTGGAAGACGCGATGAAGGAACTCAAGGCGCCAGCCAAGATCGAGTACCTTGGCAAATATGCAACAGGTGCGGCTTCGGCCCCAGCCAGCAGTCGGCCTGCCTCAGGTGCTGCTGGAGGCTGAAGTCCAGTTCTGAGAAGTGGAACCAAGGCGCGCTGGGTTGGACCTGGCGTTGCCTGGACAGGCCGCCTGGTGCCGGGTAAGCCTGGTCGCCAAAGCGGCTGGCTGAAAAAGCTGGCAATCCACCCTGATCTCATGGCATTGAAGCCCCCGGGTGCGGCTCACACTGGGCGGTACCCCGGTGCCGAGTTTTGTTCTTGCGTCGCCAATGGCGGGCCTGCGCCCTTCATCTCATGGCGAAATGTCGCTTTTTGTCGTCGGGGCCCTTGCATTCAAAGGACAACCGATGACCCCACCGCGAAACGGCAAGACGGCGCTGATCACCGGCATCACTGGCCAGGATGGCTCTTACCTGGCTGAACTGTTGCTGGAAAAAGGCTACGAGGTCCACGGCATCAAGCGCCGTGCTTCATCGTTCAACACCGCGCGGGTTGACCACATTTTTCAAGACCCCCACGTCGAAGAGCGGCGCTTGCACCTGCACTATGGTGACCTGTCCGACGCCAGCAACCTGATCCGCATCGTGGGCCAGATTCAGCCCGACGAGATCTACAACCTGGGTGCCCAAAGCCACGTGGCGGTGAGCTTCGAAACACCCGAATACACAGCTGACGTGGACGCCATGGGCCCGTTGCGGCTGTTGGAAGCCATTCGCATCTTGGGTATGCAGAACAAGACGCGCTTTTACCAAGCCAGCACCAGCGAACTCTACGGTTTGGTGCAAGAGACACCCCAGCGAGAGACCACGCCCTTTTACCCGCGCAGTCCCTACGCCGTGGCCAAGCTCTATGCCTACTGGATCACGGTCAACTACCGTGAAGCCTATGGCCTTTATGCTTGCAACGGCATTCTCTTTAACCATGAGAGCCCGCGCCGCGGAGAAACCTTTGTCACGCGCAAAATCACTCGGGGCCTGTGCAACATCGTCCAAGGGTTGGACAACTGCCTGTTTGTGGGCAACATGGACGCCCTGCGTGACTGGGGGCACGCGCGCGATTTTGTCCGCATGCAGTGGCTGATGCTGCAGCAGGAAAAGCCTGAAGACTTTGTGATCGCCACGGGTGTTCAGCACAGCGTGCGTGAGTTCATCTTGCTGGCGGCGCGGGAGTTGGGCCTGTCGATGCGCTTCCAAGGCGATGGCCTGGACGAAGTGGGTGTGGTGACAGCGATCGCCGATCCCACCAAGGCGCCGGCATTGAAGGTTGGTGATGTGGTGGTGCGCGTCGACCCGCGATACTTGCGACCGGCTGAGGTCCGCACACTCCTGGGCGACCCCGCCAAGGCCAAAGCCAAGCTGGGTTGGTCACCTGAGATCACTCTGGAACAGATGGTGCAGGAAATGGTGCAGAACGACCTTCAGCAGGCCCGTCGACGGGCTCTGCTTAAAGAGCATGGCTACGAGCAAGCCGTGGAAGTGGAGTGACCATGCCGGTACCGTTGCGTGTTTTGCTCCTGGGTGGCGCCGGCATGGTGGGGCGCAATGTGGCAGAACATCCAGGCGCAGGGGCGTGGGATCTGATCGCGCCTCGAAGGGGCGATCTGGACCTCGAGCGCCAGGACGCGGTCCAGTCCTTCATGCGAGAGTTGCGCCCTGAAGTCGTGATTCATGCAGCCGGCCTCGTGGGCGGTATCCACGCCAACTTGATGAGGCCGGTTGACTTCCTGGTGCGCAACATCGACATGGGGCGGCACATCATCATGGCTGCGCATGGCTGTGGCGTGCCG
>JBEANX010000110.1:0-3476 GCA_041165245.1 Pseudomonadota bacterium | reverse complement strand
TGCACCTCCAAAGCGCGCAAGTGCGCCAGGTGTTGGGCGCAGATGGCCCACCGCCTGCCGAGGTCGCCCCTGCTGAGCTGTCAGGCGACTGGCAAAGCATCGGTCTGCCCCATGCCCAGCGGCATGACATCGTCGGCCAGGCCAGCACGGCCTTGGCGTCACCCCATGAGAGGATCGTCACCTGGTACCGCATCAAGCTGCCTGATCACGATTGGGGCTCACAACCCTTGATGCTCTACGGTGCGCGCACCAAGGCTTATGGCCCCATCGCGGTGTATGTCGATGGGCGACGAGTGGCGCAGTGGCAACTCGACGAGGTGCCCTGGTACTGGGCCCCTTTCTGGTTGACGGTGGACAACGGCCAGCGCTCGGCACCGCCGCGAGAGATCTTGATCCGCATGGCGCATGCCAGCTACAACCGCACGGCCTTGTCGTCCATGTGGCTGGGCCCTGCTGACGCGATCCGTTGGCGCTACCTGGGGCGTGATTGGCTGCAGATGCATGTGCCTGCCATGGGTGCGGGCGCCTTCCTGGCCGTGGGCCTGTTTGCGTTTTTCATTTGGCTCAAGGGTGAGCGCGACCGCGTCTTCCTGCTCTTTGCCTTGCTGGGCGTGGCCTCTTTCATCCGGGGGCTGCATTACTACGTGTCTTTCTCGGTGGACAACGCCTTGCTGGGCTGGCTGACCGTCAACTCGCTGTTCTGGCTGGTGGGTGCCGTGCACCACCTGCAGATGCTGCTGCACAAGGCCCGCATGCCGCGCCTGACTTGGGTGATCCACCTGATCGTGGCGGTGGTGGGTGTGCTCACCCTACCGGCGCTGGGCCGCATCCCCAACACGCCTGACTTCACACCGCTGGTCTACAGCCTGGCCATGCTGACCAGCCCGCTGGTGGCTTGGGCGGGCTATCGGCTCTCTTGGGGGCGCTCGTCCGACGGCATGTTGCTGGCCACCATCGTGGCCGTGGCCACCTTGTTTGGCTTCAACGATTGGGCCATTCAGAACAACCTGCTGGGCCCTGAGAGCTGGTACCTGGGCCCCTACGCCAACATCCTGAACTTCGCGGGCTTTTGTTACCTGATCTTTCGCTACTACATGCGGGCTGTGCATGCGGCTCGCCAGGCCCATGCCGACCTGGCCACGCGCTTGGCCGACAAAGAGGCGGAGCTCCGCGAAAGCTACGAGCGCTTGCGCGTGGTCGAGCGCTCTCAGACCTTGATCGACGAGCGCCGCCGCCTCACGCAGGACATGCACGACGGCCTGGGCTCCTCCTTGAACACGGCCTTGTTGGCGGTTGAGCGCGGCCGGGTCGATGGCCTGGCCGTGGCCGACATCTTGCGCAGTTGCATCGACGACCTGCACCTGGCCATTGATTCGATGGAGCCCGAGCACGCCGACTTGCTGCTCCTGCTGGCCACCCTGCGGCACCGCCTGGGTGCGCGCTTGCAGCAGGCAGGTGTGACGCTGCACTGGCAAGTCAGCGACGTGCCCAGCCTGCCCTGGCTGGACCCGCGCAAGTCCCTGCACATCTTGCGCATCTTGCAAGAGGCGCTCACCAACAGCCTCAAGCATTCGGGTGCCAGCCAGCTGTGGCTGAGCACCTCGGTCGAACCAGGCGCCGTGTGCGTGGGCATCCGCGACAACGGCAAAGGCTTCGAACCGCAGGCCGCCCAGGCAGGCGGTGGACGCGGCCTGCGCAACCAGCAACGCCGGGCCGAATCCATTGGCGCGAGCATCTCGTGGCACAGTGATGCCCGCGGCACCTTGACCACCTTGAGCTTGCCCTTGAAACCCACGCTCGACCCGATGTTTGCCCCAACGGCTCCCCGCGCATGAGCCTGCCCAGCCCCACACCTATCCGCATGGTTGCCATCGAGGACGACCAGGCCTTCCTGAGCTTTCTGGTTGAGGCCATTGCACCGCATGCCGACCTTTGCCTGGTGGCGTCGGCCAGCACGGTGGCGCAGGGGCTGGCTTTGTTGTCAGGCCCGCCCGCTGATGTCTTGCTGGTGGACCTGGGGCTGCCTGATGGATCTGGCATCGACCTCATCGCCAAGGCCGTGCAAGCCTGGCCCACCTGCGAGGTGTTGGTCAGCACCACCTTCCGCGACCAGCTCAGCGTGATCCAGTGCTTCGAGGCGGGCGCCTCGGGCTACCTGCTCAAGCAGGCGCATGCCGGGCGGCTGGTGGAAGACATTCGCATGCTGCACGAAGGTGGCAGCCCCATCAGCCCCTTGATCGCGCGGCAGGTCTTGCATCGCTTGCGCCCTGCGCCCAACGAAGATGCACAGCCTTCAGGCCCAGCCCCACTCGATGACCTTCAGCCTGCCGCGCCTGGCACACAGGTGGTGCTGTCGGCCCGAGAGCAAGAGGTGCTGGAATTCATCACCAAAGGCTTCACGTCTGAGGAGATCGCTGGCCTCATGGGCTTGTCGCGCAACACGGTGTTGACCTATGTGAGGCGCACCTACCGCAAGCTCAATGTGAGCTCCAAAACCGAGGCCATTTACGAAGCCCGGCTGGGTGGTTTGTTGCGCTGATCCACAGGGGCTCTGGCCTTGCGCCGCCGATGCCATCCCCCCTGTCGCTTCTTGTGATGACAAGGTCATTGCTGATCTAAATCCCACACTTCGCCTGCCGATACACCTGGGCAAGATTTGTAACACCGCCGTGGCTGCAAGGGTGCAAGCCACACCCGGTGGTGTTTTGCCAAGGAAGTCAAAGATGAAGTCTGTGAAGCATGTCTGGGGGGGCAAGGCCTCGATCGCAGCCGTGGCCGTGGCCCTGATGCTGGCCGCTTGCGGTGGTGGCGGCGACACGCCAACTGCCGATGCCACCAACCCTGGCCAAGGCGGTCAGACGGAGCAGCCCAATGTGGTCAAGGTGGCAGGCACCGTGTCGGGCCTGACGGCCGCGGGCCTGGTGCTGAGCAATGGCACCGACACTGTGACGGTGCCGGCCAATGCATCCAGCTTCGAGTCGCCTGAGGGGGGGGTGTTCGCCGTGGCCCACCAGCCGCTGGGCTTCACCCAGGCCTGCGAGGTGGGCGGCACCCGCAGCAGCCCCTCTGTCAGCTGCGGCTCGGCGGTGGCCAAGGTCAGCCTGGCCGCGGGTTTGGGTGGCCAGCCAGATGCTTATGTGGACCCCTTGATGGGGCCTGATGGCCGCATCTACTTCGCCACCAGCCAGATGGTTTACAGCGCCCTGCCCAGTGGTGAGGGCGGGTACCGCGTGTTGGCGGGGTCGCCCATGGCTTCAGGGGTGGCCGACGGGCAGGGGGAGGCGGCCCGCTTCCTGAACATCCGAGCGATTCAGATGGATGCCTCAGGCAATGTGTACGTGCTGCACTTGGACGAGGCTCGACGTTCGCTCATCCGCAAGGTGACGCCCACCGGCACCGTGACCACCATCGCCTCAGGCTTGGGCAGCCCCTCCCATGAAGTCATCGACCTCAAGTTGGGGCCCAACAACCAGATC
>JBEANX010000109.1:0-2632 GCA_041165245.1 Pseudomonadota bacterium | reverse complement strand
AATCGCCGCCTGTTTGAAGCGGCCGTCGCTCGCGAAATCGACCGTGTTGCCCGTGTGGGCGAGCCCGCTTTGCTGCTGGTCGCAGACATTGATCACTTCAAGAAGGTCAACGACACCTGGGGCCATGCTGCTGGCGACGAGGTCATCAAATCCGTGGCCGATTGCCTGCAAGACTGCGTCCGCCCCATGGACCTCGTTGCCCGCGTGGGCGGCGAAGAATTTGCCATCATCCTGCCCAATTGCCCACCCGCTTTCGGCCAGACCGTGTCAGAGCGCATTCGCCAGAAGGTGGCCAACAAGCCGGTCGCCATCATTGGCGGGCAGCAATTGTCCGTGACGGTTAGTATCGGAGGTGCCTTTGCGCCTCAGTGGGTGCGTTCGTCTGCCACCTTGTGGGGAGAGCGTGCCGACCAGCAGCTCTACCGGGCCAAGTCAGAGGGCCGCAACCGCACCTGCCTGGAGATGCCGCCGCTCACGGTGGTCAGTGCCGAGGAAAAAAGCATGCTGTTTGGCGCATTAGGGGCGCCCGACATTGAGGATGATGAGGAATCGGCCTCAGGTATGGCCGAGGTTTAGCCGAAAACCCCGACATGAGCGCCACCACCTCCGACCCCGATCTGTCCCCCAGCGCCATGGCTGCCCCTGCTGCCCACAAACCTGCCTCGACGGCGCGCATTGCGCGCACCTTGGCGGTGACCAGTGGCAAGGGCGGCGTGGGGAAGACATTTTTCAGTGCCAACCTGGCTGCGGCTTTGAGCCGCCAGGGCCTCAAAGTCCTGGTGCTCGACGCCGACCTGGGTCTGGCCAACCTGGACGTGGTGCTCAACCTTTACCCCAAGATCACGCTGCATGACGTGTTCACGGGCAAGGCCCAATTGGAAGAAGCCATCTTGCCGGCGCCCGGTGGGTTCTCGGTGTTGCTGGCAGGCTCTGGCCTCGTGGAATATTCACGCCTGACGCCCGAAGTGCGCGACCACCTCTTCAAGGTGATCGAGACCATCTCGCCGCGCTTTGACGTGCTCTTGCTCGACACCGGCGCGGGCATCTCCGACGTGGTGCTCTATGCCCTGTCGCTGGCGCATGAGGTGATCGTGGTGGCCACGCCCGAGCCCACCTCCATGACCGACGCCTACGCCACCATCAAGGTGCTGGCCTCGCAACAAGGCCGCGAGAACTTGCACGTGGTTGTCAACCAAGTGGGCCGTGTGGGCGAGGGTCGCGCCATTTGCCAGCAGCTGCAGCAGGTGGTGGATCGCTTTGTGCTGACTCCCGCAGGCACCGCGCCTAAACTGAACCTCCTGGGCGACATTCCCCAAGACAACTCCGTGCGCGAGGCCGTGCGCAGGCGCGCCTTGTTGCTCGAATTGCACCCCGGCAGCCCCGCGGCCATGGGTGTGGTGCAGATCGCGACGCGACTCAACAGCAAGCGTTGATCCTCAAGCGCCGAGCTCAGGCCCGCAGCCTATACAGTGCTGGGCATGAGCCAAGACATCCCTGACGACGACGCCCCCACGGGCCGCTCCGCTTACGACTGCTTGGGCGGCGATGCTGCCGTGCGCGCCTTGGTCGATCGCTTTTACGACCTGATGGTCCTCGACCCCGCCTATGAGGCCTTGCGCGCTGCCCATGGCGACACCCTGCAAGAGGCCAGAGACAAGCTCTACTGGTTCCTCAGCGGCTGGCTGGGTGGCCCCAACCTATACATCGAGCGTTTCGGGCACCCGCGCCTGCGCGCCCGCCACATGCCGTTTTCGATTGGCATCCTCGAGCGCGACCAATGGGTGGCGTGCATGGACCAGGCCATGGGCGAAACGGGTGTGGACGCCGATTTGCGCGCGCGCCTGAGGGAATCGTTCTCTCAGACGGCCGACTGGATGCGCAACCGAGGCGTTTGAGCCATCGTTCAGGCCTCTTGAGCCTGCGCCACACCCGTGCTCGATTGCAGCAGCACGATCAGGGCGCCGGCGCCACCGTCGTCGCCACGGGCTTGCACATAGGCCAGCACGCGGTCGCTCTGCACCAGCCAGCGCTTGACCTTGTCCTTGATCACGGGGATCTTGCCCGGCGAGCCCAGGCCTTTGCCGTGCACCACGCGCACGCAGCGCCAGCCACGCACCTGGGCATCACGCAAAAAGCGGCTGAGGGCTTCGCGGGCCTCTTCGGTGCGCAGGCCGTGCAGGTCGATCTGGCCTTGCAGGGCCCAGACACCACGGCGCAGCTTGCGCAGCACATCAGGGCCCAGCTCGGGGCGCCTGAAGGCCAGGGATTCATCGGTCTCCAGGAGGGTCTCAACATCGAACTCGTCAGAGATCGACTCATTGAGCACGGCCTCTTCGTCCTTGATGCTCTGCTGAGGGATGGGTGCAGGTTTGGCCTTGCCTTTGCTGGGCAGCACGCGGCCCGTGTCGGGCAGCTTGTGCACGGGGCCCACGGCGTTCTGGAACACGGCTTTCTCTTGCTCGCGCTGGCGTTTGAGCTTGTCGCGCTCCAGCTGGGCCTGTCGTTCTGCCTCGGCCTTGGCAGCCGCCTCGCGCGCAGCCGTGCGCAACGCCTTCTTCAAGTCGGCGAAGTCGTTCAGCGTGACCGAGGAGGAGGGCTTGGGGCGTGAGCTCACGACCGCAAGACTACAACA
>JBEANX010000108.1:0-3350 GCA_041165245.1 Pseudomonadota bacterium | reverse complement strand
TTTCATTGGCCGGCACGCGGCTGTCGCTGCAACCGATCAACAAATACTGCGGCGATTGCTGCTGTTGAAGGCTGGTGAAAAAGCCTGGGGTGCGTTGCTCGACGTCACGGGCCCAGGCGCGGTTGCTTTCAAAGAGGTTTTCTAGTGGCATGGCGCCAGTGTAGACAAGAGTGGGGGCCAACTCCATGACGGGCCTTTTTCGGTCGGTGTGTCACGTTGCAAGCCGCACAATCAGGACATCGTTCCCGACATGCCAGCCCATGATCTCACATCCAGACGAGCCCTCCAAAGCCCCCGCCACCCTGACCTACCCCTGGGCGAAGCAGGAGCCAGCAGTAGGCGACTGGATGGCCCTGCTCCCCGGCCTGCATTGGGTGCGCATGCCCCTGCCCTTCGCCCTGAACCACATCAACCTGTGGGTGCTTGACGATGAACTGGAGGGACAACCGTGCTGGACGGTGGTGGACTCCGGCGTGCACACACCTGCCATCCACGAGGCATGGCAAACCTTGTGGCAAGGGCCGATGGCTGGCAAGCCGCTTGGGCGAATGTTGGTCACCCACATGCACCCCGACCACGTGGGCAATGCGCAATGGTTGATCGATCATTTCAGCGCCCCCCAGTACCCTGCCCGCCTGTGGATGAGCGCAGGTGATTTCATGGCCGCCACCCTGGCTTGCCAGTCAACCACGGGCTATGGCGGTGAGCGAGCCGCCAGCTACTTTCGATCGCACGGCCTGAGCGACGAGCCTTCGCTGAACAAGATCCGCGAGCGGGGTGATTACTTTGCGTCCATGGTGCCGCGCATGCCCGCGGCCTACAGGCGCTTGCAGGAAGGCACCGTGGTGCGCATTGGCGGCCATGACTGGCGCTGCATTGCCGGGTTTGGCCATGCACCGGAGCACATGGCGTTGTACTGCGAAGCCCAAGGCGTGTTGATCTCAGGCGACATGCTGCTGCCCAAGATCTCGAC
Organism: Pseudomonadota bacterium; assembly: GCA_041165245.1. Taxonomy (GTDB): domain Bacteria; phylum Pseudomonadota; class Gammaproteobacteria; order Burkholderiales; family Burkholderiaceae_C; genus Aquabacterium. The sequence continues at coordinate 2,377 of JBEANX010000108.1, read as the reverse complement.
CAATGTGAGCGTGACCGACATGGAACCCGAGGCCGACGCTTTGGGCCAGTTCCTCGAATCGCTCAAGCGCTATGAAGAGCTGCCAGCTGACACCCTGGTGCTGCCCTCGCACGGCCACCCGTTTGTGGGCATCCACGCCCGGGTGCAGCAACTGCGTGAGCACCACGAAGATCGTTTGAACGAGATCCGCGAGGTGTGCGCCCACCAGCCAAGCACGGCGGCAGAGATGCTGCCCGTGCTGTTCAAGCGCGCACTCGACCTGCACCAGACCACCTTCGCCATGGGTGAGGCCGTGGCCCACTTGAACCACCTTTGGCACCAGGGGGAGTTTCAGCGTCAGGCAGTGGCCCATGAAGACGGCACGCCCGAGTGGCGCTTCAGCGCAAAGTGAGGCCCAAGGTTCAGTCTGGGATGATGACGTGGCGCAGCTGCTCACGCGGCACATCAAAATCAGGCATCAGCGAGCGCACCACGCTCCAGAAGCGCGGGCTGTGGTTCATCTCACGCAGGTGGGCCAGCTCATGCGCCACGACGTAATCAATGATCTGCGGCGTGAAGTGATAGAGCTTCCAATGCAAGCGCACCGATCCGTCGGCACTGGCGCTGCCCCAACGCGTGCGCGCTGAGGACAACATCAAACGCTTGACCGAGACACCCAGCTGCGCCGCATAGTGCGCCACACGCGCTTCGAAATGCGCACGGGCCGAGGTCTGCACCCAGGTGATCACAGCCTCGCGGATCTGCTCAGGCGTGGCGTGTTGCGCAAGCCCAATGTGCAAGGTCTGGCAAGGCACGCCAGGCAAGGCCGTGGCCGATTGGTGCAACTGACAACCTTCGATGCGTGGGTCCAGCACCATGATGGCGGGCTCACCCAAGATCGGGATGGTGGCGCCCTCACTCCAATCGATGCGCGCAGCAGCCACTTTTTGGCCTTTGTCGCGTTGGTCGACCAACTTGCTGCAGATCCAGCGGGATTTGTCTTGCAAGGCTTGTTCGATGTCGCTCCAGGTGGCCCAGCGCGGGGCACGAACCGTCAAACCCTCAGGGCTGACGACCATGCCGATGCTGCGACGGCGGCAGCGCTTGAGCTCAAACGCCACCAAGGTCTGGCCCAGCCGCATCTCGTGAGCGGCCTCAGGGTGGCGGAACACCGCCAGCCCACCGGGTGTGGTGTGTTCAAAATTGGAACTGCTGCGAAGCGAAGAAGTGGGCGTGATGCTCATGCCGGAAGGGGAAGGCCAGTTCGCAGGGGGCTGCGGCGGCAAAGAAGCGGGCTGCTCAGTGACGGCTACCGGGGCGGGATCATCGTCCCACCAAGGCAAGGTCAGCTGCAGCGGGCTCATGCGCCGGAGCCTCCTGGCGCCCAGCGGGGCTGTCGGGAGGTCTGCGGCGTAGAGGTTTGTAGATCAACCTGAGGGTAGGCGGTGGGATCGAGCCGCCGCATGTCGGCTTCGATCCAGGCTTCGACATCGGCCATGACGGCCTTGGGGTCTCGACCAAGCACGGGCACCAAAGGGCCCACTGACACGTCAATCACGCCAGGGTGCAGCAACCAACCTGACTTGCCCCAGCAGCGACCCGAGGTCACGGCAATGGGCAAGATGGGCGCATCGGTGTCCACCGCCAAGCGCGCCGCACCCAGCTTGTAGGGCAACTGGCTGCCACGAGGGCCGCGTGTGCCCTCAGGGAAGAGGATGACCCAATTGCCAGCATCCATCAGGCGCCGCCCTTGCGCGGCCACCAGGCGGGCGGCCTCAGAGCGGCGGCTGCGGTTGATGTGCACCATGTCCAACCGACCCAAGGCCCAGCCGAAAAAGGGGATGTACAGCAACTCGCGCTTGAAGACGTACGCCATGGGGCGCGGGATGACGGTCGAGAGAAAGAAGGTCTCCCACGCCGACTGGTGCTTGGGGCACACCACGATGCGCTGGCCTTGGGCATGCGCCTGATCGACATGCGCCCAACCCTGCACTCGATGCGTCACGCCACAGATGTGCCTTGCACCCCAGATGGCCAGGCGGTTCCAGCCCACGGCCAGCCAATACAGCCGCGCGCCACGCAAAAAGATGGATGCCAAGACCAAGCCCGAGCCGACCGGGACGATGGTCACGGCCAGCCAGAGCCAATAGGCGGCTGATCGAAGTGCCGTGATCAACCACCTCATGAGAGCTCGCCCATGTGCGTGGCCACGGGGCTGTCCTCGCCATGCGATTTGCGATCACGCAGGATCACGAAATCGGCGAAGGAAGACAAATCGGGATGGATGGTCAGATCAGGCACCTGACGGCGCAACTCGATCAACTCAGACTCTGACATGCCAGCGGCCTGCCCGGTTCGCACCAGGTGGGGCTCGCACCCGACCGACTGTGCGGCCAGC
>JBEANX010000107.1:0-5528 GCA_041165245.1 Pseudomonadota bacterium | reverse complement strand
GCCAGATGCTGCGCGCGCTCAAAAGCGGGCACACCGTGGGCGTGCTGCCCGACCAAGTACCGCCCGAGGGCATGGGCGAGTGGGCACCCTTCTTTGGCCGCCCGGCCTACACCATGACCATGGCCGCCAAGCTCATGGCCCAGACCGGCTGCGCAGCCGTGGTGATCACGGGCGAGCGCCTCAGCTGGCTGCAACGCCTGCGCCTGGGCTGTGATTACGTGGTGCACGCCCGGCGTGTGCCCCCTGAGGTGGAGGCCCTGCTGCGCGGAGGCGATGCGGCACAATCGGCCGCCGCCATCAACCGCCTCATGGAAGAACAGATCATGCAGTGCCCCACCCAGTACCTCTGGGGCTACAACCGCTACAAGGGCCCGCGGGCTGAGATCCTGACCTCGGCCAAGGGCAGCACAGCCGGCCCCAAAGGCCAGGGCGCATGAAGCTGGCCTTGAAAAGCCTGGGCATCCGCACGGCCTTGGGCCTGCTGAAACTGCTCCAGCGCTTGCCTTTTCCCATGCTCACAGCCACCGGCCGTTGCCTGGGCAAGCTGCTCTACAAACTGGCCGGTTCGCGCCGCCGCATCGCAATGCGCAACTTGCAACTGTGCTTCCCAGAGATGCCCTTGGCCGAGCGCGAAGCCATCGTGCGCGAGCACTTCCAGTGGCTGGCGCGCAGCCTGCTGGAGCGCGCCCTGCTCTGGTATGGCCAGCCCGATCGCATCAAGGCCCTGATCCACATCGAGGGCGACATCGACCTGGCTGAGCGCGAGTTCCAAACCACCGGCCGCCCCACCATGTGGCTGTGCCCGCACTTTGTGGGCCTCGACGTGGCGGGCGCGGCCATCTTGCTGTGCCAAAAGCGCCCCGGTGCCTCCATTTACCAAACGCAAAGCGACCCCGTGATCGACGCCGCCATGCGCCAGGGCCGCCTGCGTTTTGGTGACGCCGAGATCTTCCCGCGCAGCGATTCGGTCAAGCCGCTGCTGCGCGCGGTCAAGCAAGGCCGGGGCTTCTTCAACCTGCCAGACATGGACTTCGGCATGCAAGATGCGGCATTTGTGCCCTTCTTCGGCGTTCCTGCTGCCACTTTGCTGGCACCCTCACGCCTGGCCCGCATGCTGAACATGGTGGTGCAGCCGGTCATTGCCGAACTGCTGCCCGGTGCCCAAGGCTACCGCGTGCATTTTTTGCCGCCACTGGAGGGCTTCCCCACCGCCGACGCCGAGGCCGACACCCAGCGCATGAACGCGTACATCCAGTCCGAGATCCTCAAGCGCGTGCCGCAGTACCTGTGGGTGCACAAGCGCTTCAAGACCCGCCCGCCGGGTGAGCCCAGCTTTTATTGATCTTCGTCAAGCCCTCAACATCCCCACGCCTTGGCCGATACAGAAGAAGCAAGCCCCTGCTTCACAGAGGCCGTCGAATCGTCGGAGACACGCACATGCAAAGCTGGATCACCTGGCTCAGGGGTTTTTCCATCCGTTCACGCCTGATGGCGTGCATGGCCTTGGTGGTGGGCATTGGGGTGCTGGTGGGCGGGGGCATGAGCGCGCAGTTCTACAAGCTGCAAAGCGGCCTGGACGAATTCGCCCAGCAAGAATTCGCCGCCACCCAGAAAGTCGGCCAAATGGCCCAGACTTTGGGGCAAATGCGAGCGCACGAAAGCGCTGCCCTGATCAACACGGGTGATTCCGTCACGGTGGAGGCCGAGATCAAAGGCTGGAAGGAGCGCCTGCAAGAGTTCCAGGTCGAGCTGGGCAAGATCGAAGCTGCGGCCCCGTCGCCAGCCATTGCCCGCCAGGCCCAAGGCATCAAGGCCCACCTGGACGCCTATGCCAAGGGCATGACGCCCACGTTTGAGCTGCTGAGCTCGGGCGCCATCTCTTCGTCGGCCGAGGCCTTTCAGTCGACCGCCGAGGGGCGCGCCGAAGCCGCATTCATCGACAAAGCCACCTCCACCTTGCGCGGCGACGTGGAAAAACTCGCCCAAGCCCGCAAGGAGCAGACCAACGCCACGGTGCGCCAATCGGTCATCGGCCTGTGGGTGATGCTGCTGGCGCCGGGCTTCATCTTTCTGCCGCTGATGGGCCTGACCATCTTGTCGATCTCTGGCCCGCTGCAACGCGCCGAAGAGATCACCAACGCGATTGCCGAGGGCGACCTCACCCGCGAGATCAACCCCCGAGGCAAGGACGAGATCGCCCGGCTGATGGGCGCGATGAAGCACATGCAGGCCGCGCTGGGCACCATGGTGGCGGCGGTGCGCGAATCTTCAGAATCGATGCTCACGGCCAGCTCGGAGATCGCCGAGGGCAACCAGGACCTCTCCAACCGCACCGAGCAAGCGGCCTCCAGCCTGCAAGAAACAGCCTCCAGCATGGATTCGCTCAACGAGACGGTGGACCGCTCGGCCATGTCGGCCTTCACCGCCAATGAGCTGGCCGACACCGCCAGCAAGCGCGCCGCGCACGGTGGCGAGGTGGTGGGCAGCGTGGTGGACCAGATGGACGCCATCAGCCAGGCCTCGCGCCAGATCAGCGACATCATCGGCGTGATCGACGGCCTTGCCTTTCAAACCAACATCCTGGCGCTGAACGCCGCCGTGGAAGCCGCCCGAGCCGGCGAGCAAGGCCGAGGCTTTGCCGTGGTGGCGGGCGAGGTGCGCTCGCTGGCCCAACGCAGTGCCGAAGCCGCGCGCGAGATCAAGGGTCTGATCGGTCAGTCGGTCGAGCGAGTGGCGGTGGGTGCCCAACGCGTGAAGGACGCCGGCGAGGTCATGGCCGAGATCGTGGGCGCCATCAGCCGCGTCACCCAGGTCGTCGGCGAGATCACCAACGCCACGCAGGTGCAGGCCCAAGGCATCAGCCAGGTCTCCAAGGCGGTGTCCGACCTGGACCAGATGACGCAGCAAAACGCCGCGCTGGTGGAGCAATCGGCCGCCGCCGCAGACAGCCTGCGCCAGCAGGCGATGGACTTGTCCCAGGCGGTCTCGATCTTCAAGATCAAGGCCCAACAGGGTTAACACCCACCGCCGTGTCAGACCTCGGCGTGGGCCAGGGGCTTTCCAGAGGGTTTGAGCGTCAGTTCGTCATCATTTCGGATGAACAGGCAGGGGCACAATCTGTTTCAATGACCATCAATAAAAGATTGTGAAGAGGAATCGGGTGTGAAACGTCTGACCGACTTGGCGTCGCAATTGGCGCTGTTGTATCGGCATGGGCCGTCCATCGGGGTGGATTTCACCACCATCGCCGACCACCTGAACCTGCACGTCTCGCTCAAGGGCGCGGACCTGCGCTACCGCTACATCAACATGCCGGGCCAGGTGCAACACCTGCTGCCCAATGCCATGAGCGGTCAGATCTCTGATGCCGACCTGCTGGGCGCCGACACGGCCCAGTGGCGCGTGCAAGCCGACCGCAAGGCCATGTCTTGCCGCGAGCCACAGGTGGTGTGGTCTGACCCCAAAAGGCGCTCTGACGGCAGCAGCGAGCGCCAGGCGCAGGTCAAGATCGGCCTGCACGACGACCGCGGCCACCCCCTGGGCGTGATGGACGTGGCGCCTGCGCCCTCCGAGCCCAATGAGGTGGCCCATGAGGTCAAGCGCATGAACCAGGCGCTCGACCTGATCACCGACGTGCTCAGCCTGCTCATGCGCCATGAGGACGAAACCGCCTTGCTGGAGCGCGTGTGCAGCACCCTGGTGGTGCGCGGCGGCTACTTGGCGGCCTCGGTCGTGCCCATTGACGCCACGCGTCGCATGGCCCAGGTGCCCCTGTGCCTGGCGGGCGACCGGGCCGAAATGGCTTTGCCCGGCCCCTTCCGCCTCGATGACGATGTCTGGGAGACCCACCCGGTGGCACGTGCCGCCGAGGCAGGCATTTGCGTGGTCCACAAAGAGCACCTCAAGGACGACCGCTCGCCCTGGCGCCTGTGCTGCCCCACCGTGAACGCCCAAGCCTTGGTGGCCCTGCCCCTGAAGGTGGAAGACGACGTCTTTGCCGTGCTCCTGCTGGCCTGCGATGGCATCGACACCTTTGCGCCTTCGCGCGCCGTGCTGCTGCAGCGCATGGCCGACGAGCTCTCGCTGGGCATCGAGCTGTTGCGATCCAAGGCGCGCCTGGCCTCTGAGCGCCAGCAGCGCGAGATCCACCTGCGCCAGCAACTGGCCACCTCGCAGCGCCTGAGCCTGGCCACCGAGAGTGCCGACGTCGGCCTGTGGGAGTGGGACCTCGCCCGTGGCACCGTGCTCATGGACGACCGCGTCACCGCGCAGCTCGGCCTGCCCTCTTACGCCCGCACCCTGCCCATGGCCACCCTGATGGCTTGGGTGCACCCCGACCAACACGCCCACATGCAGGACATGTCCAAGCAGGTGGCCGTGTTGGGCAACCCGGCCGATGTGACCGTGCGTGTGACGCCGCCCGATGGGCGCGAACGTGTGACCCGCATCCACATGTCGCCCTTGATGGACGAAGGCGGACACATCACCGGCGTGCTGGGCGCCTGCCAGGACGTGACCGACCCGACCCGCCACGTGCAGCGCCTCAAGGACCTGGGCGCCAAGTTGCAGCTGGCCACCGAGGCCACCGGCCTGGGCGTGTGGGAGCTGGAGCTGTCAGAACACAAGCTCATCCTTGACAAACGCGCCAGCCAGATCCACGGCCTGAACGAGCCGCAATCGGTCGTGACCTGGGCGGCCTGGCTGCAGTGGGTGCACCCGGCCCAGCGCGGCGAAGTGCAATCGCAAATCGCACAAGGCCTGCGCGAGCCCGGCCGCGGCCAGATCGAATGCGCCCTCACCCCGCCCGACGGCCTGCTGCGCCGCGTGCTGCTGAACTGGGCCAGCCAGGCCCAGGACGATGGCCAGGTCAGCCAGATGGTCGGCACCCTGATCGACATCACCGAAAAGCGCCGCGGCGAAGCCCGCGTGGCCCAGACCCACCAACGCCTGGCCCTGCTGGCCGGGGCCACTGGCGTGGGCCATTGGCGCTACGACCTGCAAGAAGGCTTCACCTTTGACGACGCCATGTGCCGCCTGCTGGGCGTGACCACCTCGCCCGTGCCGGCTGCCGGCTGGCTGATGGAGATGTGCCTGCCCAGCAGCCAGCGCGAAGCCCTGGAGCTGGCGCTCATCACCGCCGACGAGCAACTCGAAGTCTCCCTGCACTGGCAAGGCCTCGACGGCGTGAGCCGCCGCGTGATCTGGATGGGCACGGTGGAGCGCGACGCCCGCCGCACCGTGATCCGCGGTGAGGGCTTGTGCATCGACGTCACCGTGCAGCACCAACTCAACGAGGCCATGCGCCAGCAAGCCGCGCGCCCCGAGGGCCAAGACAGCGGCGACCGCCGCGCTTTGGTCATGCGCATCGGCAATGAATTGCGCTCGCCGCTCAACGCCATGCTGGGCTTTGTGCAGCTGCTGCGCCAATCGCCCACGGCCGATCGCGCCCTGCAGTTCGACGAATACCTCTCGCACGTGGAGCAAGCCGGCTGGCACATGCTGGAGATGGTCAACGACGTGATGGACCT
>JBEANX010000106.1:0-2736 GCA_041165245.1 Pseudomonadota bacterium | reverse complement strand
AGCCCCAGCATGGAGCTGCCCATCTACAAAGGCTCTGTCGGCCCAGATGTGATCGACATCCGCAAGCTGTATGGCCAGACCGGCAAGTTCACCTATGACCCCGGCTTCCTGTCGACCGCTTCGTGCAACTCGAAGATCACGTACATCGACGGTGACAAGGGCGAGCTGCTGTACCGCGGCTACCCCATCGAGCAGCTGGCCACCAACTGCGACTTCCTGGAAACCTGCTTCCTGCTGCTGAACGGCGAGCTGCCCAACGGCACCGAGAAGGAAGACTTCGTCAAGCGCGTGACCAACCACACCATGGTCAACGAGCAAATGCAGTTCTTCCTGCGTGGCTTCCGTCGTGACGCGCACCCTATGGCTGTGCTGACCGGTCTGGTGGGCGCTCTGTCGGCCTTCTATCACGACAGCACGGACATCAACAACCCAGAGCACCGCAAGGTCGCCGCCATCCGCTTGATCGCCAAGCTGCCCACCCTGGTGGCCATGGCTTACAAGTACTCGATCGGCCAGCCTTTCGTCTACCCGAAGAACAACCTGTCGTACACCGAGAACTTCATGCACATGATGTTCGCGACGCCGTGCGAAGAGTACAAGGTCAACGACGTGCTGGTGCGCGCCATGGACCGCATCTTCATCCTGCACGCTGACCACGAGCAGAACGCTTCGACCTCCACGGTTCGCCTGTGCGGCTCGTCGGGCACCAACCCGTTCGCAGCCATCGCTGCTGGCGTGGCTTGCCTGTGGGGCCCCGCTCACGGTGGCGCCAACGAAGCTGCCCTGAACATGCTGGAAGAAATCCAGAAGAACGGTGGCGTCGAAAAGATCGGCGACTTCATCGCTCAGGTCAAGGACAAGAACTCCGGCGTCAAGCTGATGGGTTTTGGTCACCGCGTGTACAAGAACTACGACCCACGTGCCAAGCTGATGCGTGAGACCTGCCACGAAGTGTTGAGCGAGCTGGGCCTGCAAAACGACCCGATGTTCAAGCTGGCCATGGCCCTGGAAAAGATCGCCCTGGAAGACGAGTACTTCGTGTCGCGCAAGCTGTACCCGAACGTCGACTTCTACTCCGGCATCGTTCAGCGCGCCATCGGCATCCCCGTGCAGCTGTTCACCGCCATCTTCGCCCTGGCTCGCACCGTCGGCTGGATCGCCCAGCTGGACGAAATGATTGGCGACCCCGAGTACAAGATCGGCCGCCCACGTCAGCTGTTCGTCGGCGCAGACAAGCGCGACGTCAAGCCGATCGCTCAGCGCTGATCTGCTGGCCCTCTCAGGCGCCTGCGCTGCCCCAAGGGTGGCGCAGGTCCTGCCCAGGAACCCCGCCATTGGCGGGGTTTTTTCTTGTCTCGAATGAAGGTTTCAGAGGGCTTGTGGGCCCTTGTTCGCTGAAGTCAAGGCGGCAGGTTTCGGCAAAGCCTCATAGATGGCTGAGAGCAAGGTGTGCACATCCAGCGGTTTGGTCAGGTAGCGGCTGAAGCCCAAAGCAAGGCATGCGGCGCGAGTCATTTCGTCTGCGTTGGCCGTCAGTGCGATGGTTGGTGTGTTGACGGTGCTGGCGTTGTTTTTCAGGAGTTGCAGGACCTGGCTGCCATGCATGTGAGGCAGATTGAGGTCGAGCAAAATCAGATCGGGGTGGTGAGTCATGGCCATCTCAACGCCGCGGCGCCCATCGCTTGCAGTGATGAGCTGTAAGTCCGGGCAATGCCGCAATGCGCCTGCTACCAACTCCAGGCTGGCGGGGTTGTCTTCGATGTACAGCAGGGTGTGTTGCTTGCCATGTGGCTGCTGAGGCGGGGCGGGAAGCGAGGCTGCTGGTGTTTGAAACGCTTCATGGCTCTGGCTGGACTGCAGTTCGATCCAGAACAGGCTGCCTTGGCCGAGCTCGCTTTCGACACCCATCTCGCCGTCCATCAGCACCACCAGGCGCTGGGTGACCACCAGCCCAATGCCAGTGCCTTCGACGGCGCCTCCCTCCTGCCCCAGTCTGTTGAAGGGCTGAAAGAGTTCGTTCAGTTGTGTCGACGACAGGCCGATGCCGGTGTCTTGCACCGACAGTCGCATTCGCTGTTTGTGGTCTGAGGCCGGCAAGCGCTCAATTCTGACGGTAACGCTGCCTCTCGGTCGGTTGTATTTGATCGCATTGGACATCAGGTTGAGCAGCACTTGCTTGAGCCGGGTTCGGTCCGCTCGCACACCCAGCTGGGTTTCCTGGGGGAAGTGGAGAGCCAAGCCGCTGGCCTGTGCCATGGGCTCGACCATGTCCCTGCACTCACTGATCACATCGGCCAGTTGGATGGTCTCCATTTGCAGTTTGACTTGGCCCGACTCGATCTGCGCTAGGTTCAGGATTTCATCGATCAGTGTCAACAAATGCTTGCCAGCTTTCAGGATGTGCTCTGTGTAGGCGCGGCGTCGTTCGGTCGCCGCAGGCTCCATCTCCAACAGTTGGCCGAACCCGAGGATGGCGTTCAGGGGCGTGCGCAGTTCGTGGCTCATGCTGGACAGGAACTCGGACTTGGCTCGGTTGGCGCGCTCGGCGGATGCCGTGGCGCGCTGCAGGTCCTGGTTCGACCTCTCCAGCTGTTCGGTTCGGTTGAGAACTCGCTGCTCCAGATCCTGGTTGAGCCGCATCACTTCTTGTTGCGCAAGCTTTCGCTCTTCAACTTCCTGAGCTATGTCGTGGTTGGATCGCTCCAGAGCCTGGTTGCGCAACTCGATTTCGTCCAG
>JBEANX010000105.1:0-2777 GCA_041165245.1 Pseudomonadota bacterium | reverse complement strand
GACGCCCGCATTGCCGAATACGTGGACGATGCCGTCAAGGCGGCCCTTACCAACCTCGAAGCGCGCCCCGCGCCTGCCGGCGAGATGACCGTGGTGCTTGGCCCTGGCTGGCCCGGCATCCTGCTGCACGAAGCCGTGGGCCACGGCCTGGAGGGCGATTTCAACCGCAAGGGCTCCAGCATCTTCTCGGGCCGCATCGGCCAGCGCGTGGCCGCCAAGGGCGTCACCGTGCTCGACGACGGCACCATCGCCGACCGCCGCGGTTCGCTCAATGTGGACGACGAAGGCTTGGCCACCCAGCGCACTGTGCTCATCGAAGACGGCATCTTGCGCGGCTACATCCAGGACGCCACCAACGCCCGCCTCATGAAAATGGCGCCCACCGGCAACGGCCGCCGCGAAAGCTACGCCCACTTGCCCATGCCGCGCATGACCAACACCTACATGCTGGGTGGCGACAAAGAGCCAGCTGAAATCATCGCTTCGATCGACCGAGGCCTGTACGCGGCCAACTTCGGCGGTGGTCAGGTCGACATCACCTCCGGCAAGTTCGTGTTCTCCGCCTCCGAAGCCTACTGGGTTGAAAAGGGCAAGATCCAGTACCCCGTCAAGGGCGCCACCCTCATTGGCAACGGCCCCGATGCCCTCACCCGCGTCAGCATGATCGGCAACGACATGAAGCTCGACACCGGAGTGGGCACCTGCGGCAAGGAAGGCCAATCCGTGCCCGTGGGCGTGGGGCAACCCACTCTGCGCATCGATGGCCTGACGGTCGGCGGCACGGCCTGAGCCTGCCGAGCCCCTGTCAGCCGCCTCGCATCCCTTCCATCACCGTTTCTCCAGGAACCCCTCCGTGTCTGACACCAACACCAAAGTCGCCTTCTGGATGGTGGGTGCTGCCGCTGCAGCTGCCATCATCGGCACCCTGTCTGTGGGCATGCGCGCCAAGAGCGCCGCACCCCTTGCCGCTGCCGACATGAGCGCAGCCGCCCCTGTGGCAGGCGCAGCAGCTTCCGGCGCCTCCTCTGACTTGCCCAACGGCCTGTCCCTCTTGCCCCTGGTGCAGGGTGCTGCCGCAGATGCCACCTCCGCCATGGTGCCAGCCTCTGGCCCGGAGGCTGCCGCCGTGGTGGAGCCAGGCGTCGATGCAGGAGCCCCTCTGGCCCAGGTTGCCTTTGAATCAGGTCAGACTTCCCTGAGCCCCAAGGCCAAGGCCTTGTTACTGGACATCGCCGTTGGTGTCAAAAAAATGGATGGCGCCACACTGGTGTTGTCTGGCTTTCATGACACCGCCGGATCGCCCGAAGTGAATGCCCGCGTCGCCAAGGAGCGCGCCCAAGCCGTGCGCGATGAACTCGTCGCCAAGGGCATGCCCTCTGAGCGCATCAAGCTGCAAAAGCCGCAAATCATGGTGGGCGGCAGGGATCCAGCCACGGCCCGCCGGGTGGACATCGGCCTTTTGCGCTGAGCCGCGAAAGAATTGCACCAAAGGGCTTGACCCATACACGCAAGCGGGTGCATAATTCAAGGCTTCGCTGAGTAAAGGCAAAAGACAAGGTTCTTGTCAGCCTGACCCTCAGTCAAGGCGGTTCGAAGTCAACGTTCCAACGTTTAAGACTTGATAGCTGTCCTGGGCTGCTGCGGTGGGCGTACTTGACAAGACTGCTGCTTCTTTTGCTGTTTAGTCAGTTCCGCCCGTTCCACGGGCCCAAGACTGTCCGATCGTTGTTGTGTAGCTGGTCTGCAAAAGGGTTTTGCAGAGGTTGCGCAGCCGATGGGTGCAAGTTGGGGTAAAACATGATCCAAATGCAATCGCGACTCGATGTCGCAGACAACACTGGCGCTAAAAGCGTCATGTGCATCAAGGTGCTGGGCGGCTCCAAGCGCCGCTACGCCGGCATTGGCGATGTCATCAAGGTGACCATCAAAGAAGCTGCACCGCGTGGCCGCGTCAAAAAAGGCGAAGTCTACAGCGCTGTGGTGGTTCGCACCGCCAAGGGCGTTCGTCGTCAAGACGGCTCGCTCATCAAGTTTGATGGCAATGCCGCCGTCTTGCTCAACGCCAAGCTGGAGCCCATCGGCACCCGCATCTTCGGCCCCGTGACGCGTGAACTGCGTAACGAGCGCTTCATGAAGATCGTGTCGCTGGCCCCTGAGGTTCTTTGATCCTCGGACCAAGCAAAGGACAGCCATGAACAAACTCCGTACAGGCGACCAAGTCATCGTTTTGACTGGCCGCGACAAAGGCAAGCGCGGCGCCATCGCTGCTCGCGTTGACGCCGATCATCTGCTGGTCGAAGGTGTGAACGTTGCCAAAAAGCACGTCAAGCCTAACCCCATGAAGGGCACGACTGGCGGCATCGTTGACAAGACCATGCCGATCCACCAATCCAATGTGGCGATTTTCAACGCCGCATCTGGCAAGGCCGATCGCGTTGGCATCAAGCTCCTGGAAGACGGCAAGAAAGTGCGCGTCTACAAGTCCAGCGGCGAAGAAATCAAGGCTTGAGGGACACCATGACCCAACAAACCAACGCTCAGACAGCCGCTCGTCTGCAAGAGTTCTACCGCACGAAGGTGGTTCCTGATCTCGTCGCCAAGTTTGGCTACAAGTCGATCATGGAAGTGCCTCGCCTGACCAAGATCACCCTGAACATGGGTGTGTCCGAAGCAGTCTCCGACAAGAAGGTCATGGAACACGCAGTGTCCGACTTGACCAAGATCTCTGGCCAAAAGCCTGTGGTCACCATGTCGAAGAAGGCCATCGCCGGTTTCAA
>JBEANX010000104.1:0-3285 GCA_041165245.1 Pseudomonadota bacterium | reverse complement strand
GAGGTCGACCCCGGCGATGTGGTGATTGAAGCCTTTGGCTGCAACCCGCCGGACGGATTCGTCGCCCGCATGCAACGCCCTGCCCCGCCACGTTGGGTGAACCTGGAGTACCTCAGTGCCGAGGGCTATGTGGAGCGCAGCCATGGCTTGAGCTCGCCAGTCTGGTCGGGCCCCGGGTCGGGCTTGAAGAAGCGGTTTTTCTACCCGGGCTTCACAAGCCGCACGGGTGGCCTGTTGCGTGAACCCACCTTGCTGCTTGAGCGCGATGCCTTTGCTGGCCGTGCAGACGATCGCACACGCTGGCTCTCCAGCCTGGGTGTGAAGCACCTTCCGCATGAGCGCTTGGTGACACTTTTTTGCTATGCGCAATCGCCGGTGTCACCCTTGCTGGATGCCTTGAGCCAAAGTGGCGTGCCGTGTCACGTCTTGCTCACACCCGGCCATGCCACTGAGCAGGCCATGGCGTGGCACCCGCCGGCGGGCAGCACCGTGCGCTTGAGCCGACTGAGCGCCCTGCCCCAGCCAGACTTTGACCGTTTGCTGTGGTGCGCCGACCTCAACATCGTGCGTGGTGAGGACTCGGCCGTGCGCGCCCTGTGGGCGGCCAAGCCTCATGTCTGGCAGATCTACCGGCAGGACGATGGCGTGCACGCCGACAAGCTCCAGGCCTTCATGGACCTGTGGATGCATGACTGGCCGCCGGCTCTGCGACAACAGGTCGAGGCCCTGTGGCGCGCCTTCAACGGCTTGAGTGCACCCGATGCGCTCGCCGGGGCTTTGCGCACGCTCTGGGAGGCGCCTGACTGGGCCGATTGGCAAGAGGCCAGCGCCAGATCGAGCCGATCGCTGGCCGCTCAGAGTGACCTTGTGACGCAGTTGCTGGAATTTGTCACCCAGCCGGGGTAAAATCTTGGGCTTTGCGGAGTGCGCAGCGGCTATTTGGTGGCTGTTGGTTAGAACTTCGCGTCAACATTTCGCTTTTGTTGATTCTTCAAACCGCCCTGGATAATGGATGCCGGCTTGAAGAGCCGACCAAGACTTACGGGAACCGATCTCATGAAAATCGCACAAGAAATCCGCGCCGGCAACGTGATCATGCAGGGCAAGGACCCCATGGTCGTGCTCAAGACCGAATACAGCCGTGGCGGCCGCGGTGCAGCCACCGTGCGCATCAAGATGAAGAGCCTGCTGAGCGGCTTCGGTCAAGAAACCGTCTTCAAGGCCGACGACAAGATGGACCAGATCATCTTGGACAAGAAGGACTGCACCTACTCCTACTTCGCCGACCCGATGTACGCGTTCATGGACGCTGAGTACAACCAGTTCGAGATCGAAGCCGAGAACATGGGCGACGCCGTGAGCTACCTGCAAGACGGCATGGAAGCCGAAGTGGTGTTCTACGACGGCAAGGCCATCTCGGTCGAACTGCCCACCACCGTGGTCCGTGAAATCGAAACCGAACCCGCCGTCAAGGGCGACACCTCGGGCAAGGTCATGAAGCCAGCTCGCATCGTCGGCACCGGCTTCGAAATCTCGGTGCCCATGTTCGTGGAATCGGGCGACAAGATCGAAATCGACACCCGCACGCACGAGTACAAGAAGCGCGTCTGATCCGAGCGTTCGTCCTCATGAGAAAAAGGTACCCGCGTGGTACCTTTTTTCATTGGGAGATGCGGCGGCAACGAGATGAACTCCATTCAAAACACATTCAGGGGTGCCCTGTGGGCCAAGAGAACAATCGCCTTCGAAACATCGAAGTCCTGCGTGGCGTCGCCGCTCTGTGGGTGATTGCTGTGCACGCTCGCAGCGTTGCATGGATCGGCATCCGAGAGCAATTGCAGCATTACCAGCACATTGACATCCTCGATCAAGCATTGGGCTTTCTGACGATTCCATTGTCCTGGGGAGAGTTCGGCGTTCCGCTGTTTTTTGTCATCAGCGGTTATGTCATTCACCTGGCTCAGGCGCGGGTTCAAAGCTTGCACGCGGGGCATAGACTGAACGCGCCCAAGTTCTATGCTCGTCGAGCGATCAAAATCTACCCAGCCCTGATCGTTGCACTGGGCCTCACTGCCTTCCTGGGTTGGTTGACGCTTCGCCATCTAGGGTCTCGGGTGCAATCCAACTTGGCCCTCGACTGGATCACGGCCATAGGGCAACTGTTTGGTTTGCAAAATCTACTTGTACGCCCCTACGGCGCGAATGGTCCACTCTGGACATTGGCCTTGGAGATGCAGTTCTACCTCGTCTACCCTTACCTGCTGAAATCCTTGGCTGCTTGGGGGTGGCGTCGAGTTTTTGCCTCGAGCGTGCTGATTGCGCTCCTTTGCGGCTATGCGCAGGATGTGCTTGAAATCAAGTTTTTTCTTGCCTTCTACCCTGCGTGGTTGATCGGCGCATGGCTTGCAGAACAACACACGCAGCGCGACTCACCCGTGTTTTCGCGCCGAGCCATGGCCGCGCTCTCCCTCGTTGGGATCGTGGGGGGCATCTGGTGCCACCGCAAGTTTGACTACGGCACGGTTTTGTTTTTGAGTCTGCCCGCGATTTGCATGATTGAAATGAGCCGCCATTGGAACCCTCGCTCGATCCTCGCCAGACAAGTTGAACGACTTGGCGCGGCGAGTTATTCGATCTACCTTCTTCACTCACCGCTCATCGTCTGCATGTGCGCCATTTGGTTTGATCTGAAGACATTTGACTCCCCCTTACCCTCCGTGGGTTTGATCATCCCCTGCGTTGCTGCTGGCTGGCTGATGTATCGCCTGGTGGAGTCGCCGTCCAATGAAGCTGGCAAACGTTGGTTGGCGCGATTCAGCGCCCAACGCAGCGCCGGAGTCACTCAAGCCTGATGTCTTCGGCTCTGCTCACGATCGAGGCAGCATCGAACCTGATGCCGCTCAATCTCGACGGTGAGCCTCAGCCATGACCAAGGTCGGCGTCAGCCCCTTCAATTGGTGGTCGGACCACACTTGGCGCCAACGACGCGCGCCATTGATGCCGTGGTACAGGCCCAGTACGTGGCGCATGACCATGGGCCATCGTACCTCGCCGTGCTCGAAGCCTTTGGTGCGGGCCATCTCGCGCTCGGTGTAGGCCACCATGGCTGCCTCGGCTTCTTCGCGGGTCCAAACCTTGGCATCTTCGACACCGAAGAAGAGTCGGTCCCAATCCGACAGCATCCAGGGCGTGTGATACGCCGCGCGCCCGATCATCACGCCATCGAGCACCACGCCGGGCAACACGGCATCTGGTTGCAACTGCGCCAGGGCTTGTTCGTTGGTG
>JBEANX010000103.1:0-4863 GCA_041165245.1 Pseudomonadota bacterium | reverse complement strand
AACGAATCGGGGCGCTCCATGAACTGGGTGGAGAAAAAGCCCTCATCGTCGGCCGAATGCTCGGCCGAGTGAGTGGTGGGCGTGCCGCCCATGAAGCGCTCAAACAGGCTCTTCATGCGACATCAACCCGGGAAATTCTCAGGGAACTTGGCCTTGGCTCGGGCCTCGGCGGCCGAGATCACATTGCGGCGCACCAGGTCGGTCAGGTTTTGGTCGAGCGTCTGCATGCCCATGTTGTTGCCCGTCTGGATGGCCGAATACATCTGCGCGATCTTGTTCTCGCGGATCAGGTTGCGAATGGCGGAAGTGCCGATCATGATTTCGTGGGCGGCCACGCGGCCATTGCCGTCTTTGGTCTTGCACAAGGTTTGTGAGATCACGGCTTGCAGCGACTCAGACAACATGGCGCGCACCATGTCTTTCTCAGCGGCGGGGAAGACGTCAACCACGCGGTCGATGGTCTTGGCTGCACTCGATGTGTGCAGCGTGCCGAACACCAAGTGTCCCGTTTCTGCGGCGGTCAGGGCCAGGCGAATGGTTTCAAGGTCGCGCAATTCGCCCACCAGGATGCAGTCTGGGTCTTCACGCAGGGCCGAGCGCAGGGCGTTGGAAAAGCTCATGGTGTGCGGGCCCACCTCGCGCTGGTTGATCAGGCACTTTTTGGACTCGTGCACGAATTCGATGGGGTCTTCGACCGTCAGGATGTGGCCGTATTCGGTCTCGTTGAGGTGGTTGACCATGCCGGCCAGCGTGGTGGATTTACCCGAACCCGTGGGGCCCGTGACCAGCACCAGGCCACGTGGCTTGAGGGCCAGGTCCTGAAAGACCTTGGGCGCATTGAGCTGCTCCAGGGTCAGGATCTTGCTGGGAATGGTCCGGAAGACGGCGCCTGCGCCACGGTTCTGGTTGAAGGCGTTGACCCGAAAGCGCGCCAGGCCCTGGATCTCGAAGGAGAAGTCGCACTCCAGCGTCTCTTCATACATTTTGCGCTGGGCGTCGTTCATGATGTCGTACACCATGTCGTGCACGGCTTTGTGGTCCAGTGGGTCCACATTGATGCGCCGGACATCACCGTGCACGCGGATCATCGGTGGCAAACCAGACGACAAATGCAGGTCAGATGCCTTGTTTTTGACCGAGAACGCCAGCAGTTGGGTGATGTCCATGGATGATTGACCTTTGGTTGGTGGCCCACTGAAGGGCCCACATGGTGGAACGACCCATTATCGCGATGATCAAGCAAGCCCTACAAGACGTGAACAGCCGGATACAACAGGCTTGTTCGACAAATCACCGCAAGGCGCAAGAAATGACCTTGCTGGCCGTGAGCAAAACCTTCGGCCCCGAAGCCGTGCGCGAGGCGCTGGCCTGCGGGCAAACCCGCTTTGGCGAAAACTACGTGCAAGAGGCCCTGGACAAGATCGAGGCCTTGAAGGATGTGCGCGGGCAGATCGAGTGGCACCTGATCGGGCCATTGCAAAGCAACAAAACCCGCGTGGTGGCTGAAAACTTTGACTGGGTGCAAAGCGTGGACCGCCTCAAGACGGCCGACCGGCTCAATGAGCAACGCCCTGCCCACCTGCCCCCCTTGAACGTGCTGATTCAAGTGAACACCAGCGGCGAGGCCAGCACGAGCGGCCTGGCGCCCGAGGAAGCCTTGCTGCTCGCCAAGGCCATCACCGCCCTGCCCCGCTTGAAGCTGCGTGGCCTGATGGCCCTGCCCGCGCCTGAAGCGGACGAGGCCGCCCAGAAGCGAGCACACCACCGCTTGCTGGCCCTGTTTGACGCCTTGAACGCCCAAGACATGGGACTGGACACGCTCTCCATGGGCATGAGCGCCGACCTCGAAGCCGCCATTGCCGAGGGCTCGACCATGGTGCGGGTGGGCACGGCCATTTTTGGCGGCCGAGCACGTCCTGCCCCTGCAGGCACCGCAGCAGCTTGAGGCATCATCCTGCCCCATGAGCACGAACCCACTGATTGCCTTCATCGGCGGCGGCAACATGGCCACCGCCATCATCGGCGGCCTGCTGCGCCAAGGCCGCGCACCCGCCTCCATCCTGGTCATTGACCCCTCGAGCGCCCAGAGAGAACGCCTGAGCGCCCAAGGTTTGCAGACCGCGCCTGCCCCTTCCGACGCCTTGAAACAGGCCCAGGTGGTGGTGTGGGCCGTCAAGCCCCAGCAGTTCAAAGAAGCCGCAGCCAGCTGCGCCGCCTGGACAGCGAGCGCCCTGCACTACAGCGTGATGGCCGGCCTGCGAAGCGACGACATGGCCCGTCTGCTGGGCACGCCACGCATCGTGCGGGCCATGCCCAACACGCCCGCCCTGGTGGGCCAAGGCATGACCGGCCTGTTTGCGCGGGCCGAAGTGAGCGCCGATGAAAAGGCACTGGTGGCCGCCATGGTCGAGCCCACGGGCCAGTCGCTGTGGGTGGATGTGGAATCCAAGCTCGACGCCGTCACGGCCATGTCGGGCTCAGGCCCGGCCTATGTGTTCTATTTCATCGAAGCCATGGTGCAAGCGGCACAGGACATGGGCTTGAGCGAAGCGCAAGGCCGCACCCTGGCCCTGGCCACCTTTGGCGGCGCCACGGCACTGGCAGCCGCATCGGAAGACAGCCCAGCCACGCTGCGTGAGAAGGTCACCTCCAAGGGCGGCACCACCTACGCGGCGCTCACCTCGATGGAGACCGCTGGGATCAAGGCCAGCTTCATCTCGGCCTTGCGCGCTGCTGAAAAGCGCGCTGGCGAGTTGGGCGACGAGTTCGGCCGCTGAAGCTGCAAGCGCTGCTCAGGCCCAGCCCGACAGCGCCGCCGCCACGCCCGCAAACCAGGTGGCGCCCAGCCAGTGGTTCATGCGAAAGGCGGCAAAGCACGATTCGCGGTCACGGCCGCGGATCAGCCAGACGTGGCCCACGGCCTGCACCGAAGCCATCATGATGCCGGCCCAAAAGGGCATGCCCAGGGCCGCCATCTTGCCCACCTGGCTCCAGCAAAGCAGGCTGGCGGCATAGAACAGGGCCACGCTCAGCACATCGGCCCGGCCCAAAGTGATGGCGCTGGTGCGGATGCCAATGAGCAAATCGTCGTCACGGTCGACCATGGCGTATTCGGTGTCATAAGCCAGTACCCAAGCCACATTGCCCGCCACCAACCACCAGGCCTCGGGCGGCACGCTGCCGCGCACAGCCGCATAAGCCATGGGGATGCCAACACTGAAGGCCAGCCCCAGCACCGCTTGCGGCATGGCGACCACGCGCTTGGCATAGGGGTAGGCCACGGCGATGGCCAAGGCACCGAAGGACATGGCAATCGTCAGCGCATTGGTGGTCAGCACCAGCGCGAAAGACAGCAAGGCCAGCATGGCACCCACCGCCAGCGCCTCTTTCACCGAGACTTTGCCCGAGGTGATGGGCCGCTGCGCCGTTCGTTTGACGTGCAGGTCGAAATCCTTGTCGGCCACATCGTTGACGGCGCAGCCTGCCGAGCGCATGAGGATGGTGCCCAGCGTGAACACCGCCAGCAGGTGCCAGCCGGGGAAGCCACCTGCCGCCAGCCACAAGGCTGCCAGCGTGGGCCACAAAAGCAACAACCAGCCTTGCGGGCGGCTCCAGCGGATCAGGTCGAGGTAGAGCGCGATGCGCTCACGCAAATGGAGGGTCTTCACCCCCCAGATTATGGCAAGGCCTGCCACCGGAATGACGCAAGGGCTTGTTATGCTGCGCGCTCTGTATTGACCAGATCACTGCACAAAGCAGATCAGCGAGGCCCCCATGAAGACCATGTTGTTGTACGAAAAGCTCACCCCCGTCAACCGCGACCAGCACAAGGGTCTGCGCGTCAAGCCCAGCGAGAAGCACCTCTCGTTCGCACGCGACCTGAACTCGATGCTGTTGGCCACGACCGAGCTGCCCCTGGCTGCGTTGGATTTCCCCTGCGTGTTCGTGCAATCGGGTGACGAGCACACCTTGGTGTCCATCGTCGGTCTGCGCGACAAGGAAAACCTCTTCCTGGACGACGCTGGCCGTTGGGAGCCCGGCACCGACGGGCCCGCCTTCATCCGCCGCTACCCCTTCGTGCTGGCCGAGCAAAACGACAAGACCCAGCTGACGGTCTGCCTGGACGAGGCCTTTGACGGCTTCAACACCACCGAAGGCGAAGCCCTGTTCGACGCCGAAGGCAAGGACACCGCCTACCTGCAACAGCTGCAAAAGTTCCTGCTGGACTATCACAACGACATGCAGCGCACGGCCCTGTTCGCCAAGCGCCTGGTCGAGCTGGACCTGCTGGTCGAGCGCAACATCGACTTCACCCTGGGTGAGCAACGCCTGAACATGAACGGCTTCAAGGTCGTGGACGAAGAAAAGCTGCGCGCCCTCAAGCCCGAAGTGATTCAAGAGCTGTTCACCACCGGCGCCTTGGGCTGGATCCACGCCCACCTGCTGTCGCTGAACAACGTCAACAAGCTGGGTTCGCGCCTGACGCGCAAGCTGGCCAACTGATGCGCCTCAGGGGGGCGTCAGCCCCCCACCCAGCGCCTTGAAGACCGAGATGTGCGCCTGCTGGCGGGCCAGCTCGGTGCTGATCAAGGCTTGCTGCGCGGTGAACAAACTGCGCTGTGCATCGAGCAAGTCCAACTGGCTGGCCACACCCGTGCGGTAGCGCAAGCCCGACAGCTTCAGGCGTGCGGCCTCGGCATCGACCTGAGCCTGTTGCGACTTGACCTGATCGCCATAGGTGCTGCGAGACACCAGCGCATCAGACACCTCGCGGAAGGCGGCCTGGATGGCCTTGTCGTACTGCGCCAAGGCCACGTCGCGCCTCACTTCAGACACCGTCACGTTCGCGGCCGAACGGCCCAT
>JBEANX010000102.1:0-7373 GCA_041165245.1 Pseudomonadota bacterium | reverse complement strand
CTGGTGTGTGGTGCAGGTGTGGGCGGCGCAGGTTTGACCAGGGCTTGGTCCACCGCACGCAGCAGCTTTTGCAGGGTGATGGGCTTTTCCAGGAAGGCTTGCGCGCCCACCTTGGTGGCTTCCACGGCCGTGTCGATGGTGCCGTGGCCGGACATCATGATCACGGGCATGGTGAGCTGGCCATTGGCGCCCCATTCCTTGAGCAATGTCACGCCGTCAACATCGGGCATCCAGATGTCAAGCAAGACCAGGTCAGGCTTGCACTGTTCACGCTTCAAACGAGCCTGGGCTGCGTTCTCAGCGAGTTCAACGGAGTGACCTTCGTCGGTCAGGATGTCGGACAACAGGGCGCGGATGCCGAGTTCGTCGTCAACTACAAGGATGGTGGCCATGAATTTTGTATGCCTAAAGGGAGGTGCCGCCTTGCGAAAGCCCCCCCGGAGCTTGATTGGATGACAGCTTTGAAAATGATAGCGAAACTTGTGCCCCGCCAGAGCCTTGGCCCTCATAGGAATTCCCGGAGTCTGACAGGTTTCTCAAGCGAATCAGGGCGCCATGTTCGTCCGCAATCTTTTTGACGACCGCCAAACCCAGCCCCGTGCCATGGGACTTGGTGGTGACATAGGGCTCAAAGGCTCGCTTGAGCACTTTCTCGGGGAAGCCTGGCCCGTTGTCCCGCACGGCCAAGCGCACAAAGGGCGCCTGTCCATCGTCGGGCACGCGCAGCTCGGTGCGGATCGACACGCTCGGCGCTCTGCCCAGTGTTTGTGCGTCTTGCACAGCGTCGAGCCCGTTTTGGAGCAGGTTGTGCACCACTTGGCGAAGCAAGGTCGCGTCACCTTCGATGATGGGCAGGGCAGGGTCCAACTGGGCCACCAGGGTGCCAGCCTCCATGGCCTGGCCATACAGGCCCAGCACGTCGTGGATGAGCTCGTTCAGGTTGAGTGGCGCCAGGCGCGTGTTGGGCAGTCGGGCGAAGTCTCTGAACTCGTTGATGAGGTTCTTGAGCGCCTGCACCTGCGTGACGATGGTGTTGACCGATCGGTTCAGCAAATGCTGGCCGGCTTCGTCGAGCTTGCCCTCGAGCTTCATCTGCAAGCGCTCGGCCGACAGCTGTATGGGTGTGAGCGGGTTTTTGATCTCATGGGCCACGCGGCGTGCCACTTCGCCCCAGGCCTTGGCGCGTTGGGCAGAAAGCAACTCGCTGATGTCGTCGAACACGATGAGGCGGGCTTGGGCAGGCAGGTCAGCGCCGCGCACCAGCAGGGTCTGGAACTCTTGCGGATCAGCCAGAGGGCGCTCGAACGATTCTTGCCATTGCTGGCGCTCGCCGGGTTCGGGGTCGCTGGCGTAGACGGCGAAGCGGTCGTTCACGGCCTGGGCCAGGTCCTGCAAACCCGGCACGGCACTCAGGGGCTGGCCGGTGTAGGCCGACAAAGGTGCGCGCAGCAGGCGGGTGGCGCCAGGGTTGACGGTGTCGATGCGGCCCTGGGCGTCGAACATGATCACGCCTGAGTTGAGGTTGTCCAAGATGGTCTGCACGCGGGCGCGGGCGCTTTCCAGTTGGCGGGCGCTGCGGTCGGCAAAGTTGCGGGCGTCGGCCAGTTGCTGGGTCATGGCGGCGAAATCACGCGTGAGGCCGCCGAGTTCGTCTTTGGAGGCAAAGATGGGCTTGGGGCTGAGGTCGCCCCGAGCGACATCACCCACACCGGCGGCCAGCAGCAGCAGGGGGCGCGCCAGTTGCTGCCCCAGCACCGCTGCCAGCACCAGCGCACCAAACACTGCGAGCACCAGCGAGAGCGTGAGCGTGCCGATGTACATGCGCTTGAGGCCCTCGCGGCCCAGCGATCGTTGCTGGTATTCCTGGTAGGCCGTCTGCACATTCAGGGCGTTTTGCACCAGCGTGGGCGGCAAGGCCTGCACCACGTAGAGGTAGTGCCCTTTGCTTTGCAGGCTGAAGCTGCGGTCGGGCATCCAGGCCAGGGCGACCACGCGTGCGCGCTTGCCAGCGTCATCCAGGCCATCGACCTGAGACATCACGCCCTTGGTTCGAGCCTCCTGGCGCCAGGTCAAGGGCAGGCGCTCCGTGCTGAGGCTGCGGTCGTTGCTGCCCTCGGCCACGGTGTTGACGCTGCCGGACTCCGTCACCAGGGCGACGGTTTCTGCGCCGAGCTGCTCGCGCAGGCGCTCCAGATCGAGCAGGGTGGGCGGCGCCATGGCGCTGGATTTGATGGCGTCGCTGCTCGAGAGGCGGTCCGCGGCGAGCTGGGTCTTGTTGCCCAGGTCTTGCGCCAGGGTGTCCAGGGTGCTGCGGCCCAGGTTCAGGCCGGCTTCCAGGGCGCCTTCGACGCGCACATCAAACCAGGTCTCAATGCTGCGCGAGACGAACTGGAACGACACGCCATAGATCAGCAGGCCAGGGATCAAAGCCACCGTGGCGAAGATACCGACCAGCTTGAGCAGCAACTGGCTGCCGAACTTTCTGCGGCGGATGCGGATGGCCAGCCGGCCCAGGGCCAGCGCGATGGCCAGGCCCAGCAGCGAGGCCACGGCCACGTTGACCCAGAACAGCCACTGAAAGTGCTGCTCGAAGCGTTCGCGGTTTTGCGTGGCAAACACCAGCATGAAGGCCAGGACCAGGCCCGTGCCCGACATCACCGTGGTGGCCGCGATCAGTGACCAGCGTTTGGAGGAGCGTTCGCTCATGGCATGGCAGGCAATGGAGGGGGGCGCTGGGCGCGCAAGCGCCGCGATGTCGACGGGGTCACTTGAGCAGGGACACGGGCAGGCGCTTGAACACAGCCAGGTTCCAGTCGTTCTGGCCGCTCAGGCCGATCTGCAGGGGGCGGGGCAGCTCTTCGCGGTCAAGCTCGAAGCTGAACTCCAGGTAGTGCTCGCGATCGTCTGGCGCTGGCGCTGGCTCCATGATGCGCCACTGAGAGGCGCGCTGCATCACGCCCAGGGCCTCGCGCAGGCTGTGGTAGTTCTGGCTCAGGCCGTCAAAGCTGACGCGCCAATGGCGGGTCAAAGGTTGGTAGCTCAGGCGCCAGCGGCGCTCCAGCTCGACCCTGGGCTTGTCTGTCCAGTACCAGCGGCTTCGGTAGAGGTTGGCTTTGGCCACGAAGACGATGGCCACGCCTCGCAGCAAGGCGTCTTCCACGTCTTTGGGCAAGTCCACGCGCACTTGGTAGCTCAGGGTGAGGGCGTCGTCGGTGCGCTGCACCTGCAGTTGCTGCAACTCCATGCCCGGCTTGGGCGCGCCCGAACTTTGAGCCTGTGCCGCACCCACAGCCCAGCCGGCCACCAAGGTGGCAGCCAGTTTCAGCAGGTGTCGTCGGCCAGGGTGGCGCATCGCGGCAGGGGCACTCGGTGGGGTGCAGCGTTCACCCGAGAGCCAGGCTCACAGGGCTTTGAGCAGCAGTGCGTGGAAAAACCCATCCCCCACGAGGGGGACGTTCTCTGGGTATTCGACCACAGGCAGCAAGTGCCCGGGGGCCTGCCCGCGCTGGGCCTGGGGCTGCCGTTGCAAAAATGCTTCGATGCGATCTTCACCCTCTGCCTTGAAGATTGAGCAGGTGCAATAAAGCAGACGACCGCCTGGTTTGAGCAAGGGCCACAGGGCGTCCAGCAGGCGGTCTTGCGTGGCGGCCAGGGTGTCGATGTCGGTGGCCCGGCGCAGCCAGCGCACGTCCGGGTGGCGGCGCACGATGCCTGAGGCGCTGCAAGGGGCATCCAGCATGATGGCGTCAAAGGCTTGGCCGTCCCACCAGGCGGCGGTTTCGGCGGCGTCCACGGCGCGGGTGTCGGCTTGCAGTTTCAATCGTTGCAGGGTTTCGGTCACGCGCACCAGGCGGCTGGCGTCGGTGTCCAAGGCCAGCACGTTCAGGTCAGCGCTTTCCAGCAAGTGCGCGGTTTTGCCGCCAGGTGCGCTGCAGGCGTCGAGCACACGTGCGCCAGCGGGCAGATCGGGCAGGGGCTGGCCATTGGCTTGGCTTGCATGGAGCAACCAATGCGTGGCTTGCTGGGCGCTGGCGTCCTGCACAGACACATCTCCCGCTTCAAAGCCAGGCAGGGCTTGCACCGGCAGCGCCTGGGCCAGCAAAAGGCCGGCATCGCCGAAGGGCTGGCTGCTGGCGTTTTGTTCGCTCAGGCGGGCCTGGTAGCCAGCCACCGCGCCATGGCGGCGGTTGACGCGCAGCATCATGGGCGCGGCTTGCTGGTTCGATTCGAGCAGGGCTTGCCAATGCTCCGGCCAATCCGCTTTGAGCTTGTCGATCCACCAGCGCGGGTGGTTGAAGCGGGCCACGGGGTCTTTGGTGGCCTCAGCCAACAAGGCCTCGCGTTCGCGCAGGAAGCGGCGCAGCACGGCGTTGACCATGCCGCTGGCGGGTTTGGCTTTGCGTTTGCAGGCGTCCACGGCCTGGTCGACCAGGGTGTGGGTGGTGTATTGATCGCCCAGGGCCAAGGCCAGGGCGGTGGTCAAAAGGCCATCCACCCAAGGTGCGGGTTGGCGTGGCACCAAGAGGCCGCGCAGTTTGCGGGCCATGCCCAGTTGGCGCATCACTGCGAACGAGAGCGCTTGGGTGCCAGGCCGCGCGGCGCCAGGGCAGGCGCTGATGGCTTCGGTGAGGCTGCGCCCTTGCTGCACATCGGACACCGCTTGGGCGGTGTGGATGAGGAGTTGCCACAGGGGCAGGCTTTGGCCGGAGGAGGGCGTTTTCGGGGGGGAGGGCTCGCGCATGGCGCGCAGTCTAGGGCTTTCCAAGCTGTTACCGGGCTTGCAGGTGCTTGCAAAAGCGAAACGGCCACCCGAAGGCGGCCGTTTCAAGGTGTCGAGGCGGCCTCAGGCACCCAGGAAATGCTTGCGATAGCGGGCTGGCAAGTCGGCGATGCGCATCAGCATGGGCAGGTCTGCCGTGTTGAAGTCTGGGTCCCAGGCGGGGGCGCCCAGGATCTTGGCGCCGCAACGCAGGTAGCCCTTGATCAGTGCGGGAGGGTCGACCTGCAGGTTGCGGTCGAGTTCCTGAACGGGCAGGGGCAGGCGGGCACGAACCTGGTGTTCGATGGGTGCCAGGTGGGTTTTGCTCAGCTGCTCGTACAGGCTGGCGGCCACGTGGCCACCGTCGCGCATGGAGATGCTGGCGCAGCCGATCATGGTGTCCAGGTGGTTGCGCACCATGAACTCGGCCAGGGCACCCCACAGGGCCATGATCACGCCGCCTTGGCGGTGGTCAGGGTGCACGCAAGAGCGGCCCAGCTCGACCATCTTGCTGCGCAGGTGGCGCAGGCGGGTCAGGTCAAACTCGGTTTCGGAATACAAGCCACCCACACGGCGTGAGGCCTCGGGCGTCAACACGCGGTAGGTGCCGATGACTTCGCTCTCGCCGTCGTCGCCATGCAGACGCACCAGCAGGTGCTCGCAATACGGGTCAAACAGGTCGATGTCGTGTTCGAGGGGGCTGCCGGCGGGCACCGTCAACTGGGCGCCCATCTCGACGGCAAAAACCTGATACCTCAGGCGTTGTGCCGCACGAACATCTTCTTCAGTGCGTGCCCAAACGACTTCCAGTTTCTGCGCTCCGGTGTCAGGTGAGCTTGCGTGAAGTGACCTCCGGGACAGCGCGGGGCTGCGTGCAATCGACGGCGTCAGGTCTGACAACGGCAAGGTAGGCAAAGGCAGGTCCCGCATGGCGGCTCCAAGGTGGCTGAAGGAATGAGGGAAGTGTCAAGAGGCCGGATGACGCAGCCGTGAACCCTGTGTGACATATCCGTGAAATGGGCGTGATCCTAACCTGCCGCACCCCTGTAAAAGCCCCCACCTTCGGGTGGCATGGTCGCTGCTACAGTCTTGAAGTATGAGCATCCAGATCTTTGGTCTGCCAGTTTCGCGGGGAGTGGCCATCGGGCGCGCCGTCTTGGTGGCGTCCGGTCGCGTGGACGTGCCCCACCACTTCATCGACCCGGCCCGAACGGGCGAGGAGGTCGCGCGCCTGTTGGTGGCGCGTGACACCGTCAATGATGAGTTTGACTTGCTCAAGCGCGACCTGCCCAGCGACGTGCCCACCGAATTGGCGGCACTGCTGGACGTTCACCAAATGCTCTTGCAGGACGAAGCCCTGATCGGCGCGGCCAGTGACTGGATCATCCAGCGCCACTACAACGCCGAGTGGGCGCTTTCAGCCCAGCTGGAAGTGCTGGCTCGCCAGTTCGACGAGATGGAAGACGCCTACCTGCGCGAGCGCAAGGCCGACTTGGAGCAGGTGGTCGAGCGCATGCTGCGCTGCATGGGCCGCAATGTGGGCTTGCCCTCCATGCCCAGTGACGCCAGTGATTTCGGCGGGGACGAGCCCCTCGTGCTGGTCGCCGCTGACATCTCGCCCGCAGACATGATCGCCTTCAAGCGCAGCGTGTTCACAGGCTTTGTGACCGATGTGGGCGGCAAGACTTCGCACACGGCCATCGTGGCTCGAAGCATGGACATCCCGGCCGTGGTGGGCGCCCGTCAGGCCAGCAACCTGATCCGCCAGGACGACTGCATCATCATCGATGGCGACGCAGGCATCGTCATCGTCGATCCCTCCCCCATCGTTCTGGAAGAGTACCGCTTCCGCCAGCGCCAAAGCGAGCTGGAGCGCTCCCGCCTGGCCCGTTTGCGCCATACGCCGGCCGTCACGCTCGATGGTGAGCGCATCGAGTTGTTGGCCAACATCGAGTTGCCTGAAGACGCGCCTGCTGCGGTCGAAGCAGGCTCAGCCGGTGTGGGCCTGTTCCGCAGTGAATTCCTGTTCATGGGCCGCGGCTCCGACCTGCCCGATGAGGAAGAGCAGTACCGGGCCTACCGCAAGGCGGTGGAGGGCATGAATGGCCTGCCTGTGACGATCCGCACCGTGGACATCGGTGCCGACAAGCCCCTGGAAGGCCTGACCGCCAACGAGTTGCGACATGAATCGGTGCTCAACCCGGCGCTGGGTTTGCGGGCCATTCGCTGGAGCTTGTCTGAGCCCAGCATGTTCCGCCGCCAGTTGCGTGCGCTCTATCGCGCCGCTGCCCATGGGCCGGTGAAGGTGCTGATCCCCATGCTGGGCAGCTTGAATGAGATCCGCCAGACGTTGGACCAGGTGCACCACGTGCAGCGCCAACTGCTTGAATCTGGCAAGCCTTTCGGCCAGGCCGAGATCGGCGCCATGATCGAGATCCCGGCGGCTGCACTCACCTTGCCCACTTTTCTGAAGTACTTTGATTTCTTGTCGATCGGCACGAACGATCTGATCCAGTACACCCTGGCCATCGACCGTGCCGACGAAGCCGTGGCCCACCTTTATGACCCTTGGCACCCAGCCGTGCTGCACTTGGTGGCCAACACCATCGCCCAG
>JBEANX010000101.1:0-4851 GCA_041165245.1 Pseudomonadota bacterium | reverse complement strand
TGGTCCTTGCCCAGCATTTCGCCAGAGGCGATGCGGAACAACAGGGCGTAACCAATTTGGCCAGCGGCGCCAGTGACGGCGACGCGAACGGGTGCTTTGCTCATGTGCAACTCCGAAAAGAGTGGGTGAAAAAGAATTCTAGGGTTAGAGACAACCCTGAAGTGTAGCGTTGCCGCGCAGTCTATGAACAGACCCCTGACACGTCAAGCTCTTATGTCTTATATAAGACATCATTCATCTCAGTGGTGGAAACAGGCCCTGGTTTGTGGTGCAATGCACACCGCGCTGACCAAGCGCCATCCTGGGGCGCGCACCTGCGCCCTCCGCCCGGCGAACACCCACTCGCTGACCTGACCCAAGCTGTAACGGATAGCCCTGACCGTGTCCTTGCCTCCACCGATCCACGCTGCCGCACCCGCTGCGGACTCGTCGCCCGCCTCGGGCCATGAGGGCGAGGCTCCTGCGGCAATCGGCCCGTCGTTCAGCCCGCTCTACCAGCAGATCAAGTCGCTCATCGTGCGCAGCCTGCAGGCGGGTGAATGGCGCCCCGGCGAAGCCATCCCCAGCGAGGTCGAACTGGCCGCGCGGTTCAAAGTCAGCCAAGGCACGGTGCGCAAAGCCATCGACGAGTTGGCCTCCGAGCACCTGCTGGTGCGCCGCCAGGGCAAGGGCACGTTTGTGGCCACCCATGCTGAAGAGCGCGTGCAATACCGCTTCTTGCGCCTCACCGCCGATGACCCCGACACCGTGGGCACCGTCAAGCGTGAGCTGCTCGATTGCCGCCGTTTGCGCGCACCCGCAGACATTGCCCGCGCATTGAACCTCAAGGCGGGCGACACAGTGGTCGAAATACGCCGTGTGTTGCATTTTTCTGGCACGCCCGTTGTCCTGGACGACATCTGGCTGCCAGGTCATCTGTTCAAGGGGCTCACGGTTGAGCGCCTGAATGAGTACAAGGGGCCCATGTATGGGCTTTTCGAAACCGAATTCGGCGTCCGCATGATCCGGGCCGAAGAGAAACTGCGGGCGGTGCTGGCCAACAAAGCCGATGCTGCGCTGCTGAGTGTCGAGGTGGGGGCCCCCCTGCTGAGCGTCGAGCGCCTTGCGCGCACCTACGACGACCAGCCGGTGGAACTGCGCCGCGGCTTGTACCGAACGGAGGCGCATCACTACCGCAATGAGTTGAACTGAATCCGCACTTTGTTCACGTTTTGAACCACACGCACACCCTGTCTTTGCCCTGCAAGTGGCTTGTCTGGCACCTGCCCAAACCACAGCAAACGCCAACGGCAAGGGATTGCCCTAAAATTCACCGTTCTGTAACCGTTCCCTGACGCTCGGTAGAGCCCTCAAAAAATGGCCGACAACGCGAAAACCCCCCGCCCCGTCTTCCGGAACATCCACGTCACTGACATCGTCAGTTACCGCCTGCCACCGGCCGGGATCGTCTCGATCCTGCACCGTGTGAGCGGCGTCGTGATGTTCTTGCTGCTGCCTTTCATCATCTGGATGTTCGACACCAGCGTGACGTCTGAAATCTCTTACGACCACTTCACCTCGGTGTTCACGGCCGGTTGTGCCGACGGCTTGGTGCCCGGCTGGTTCTTCAAGCTCATCGCCTTGGGCCTGATCTGGGCCTACCTGCACCACTTCATCGCTGGTGTGCGCCACCTGATCATGGATGCCACGCATTCCGTGAGCAAGGAGCAAGGCCACTCCACCGCCGTCATCACCCTCGCCCTGAGTGTGCTGCTGACGATCGTGCTGGGCGCCAAGCTCTTCGGTCTGTTCTGAACCTGAATGCAGGAATACAAACCCATGTCTCAAAACTACGGTACAAAGCGCATCGTCACCGGTGCGAGCTACGGCTTGCGCGACTGGCTGGCGCAACGCATCACGGCCTGCCTGATGGCCCTGTTCACCCTTGTGCTGCTGGCACAGGTCATCATTGGTGAGCCTGTCAGCTACTACAAGTGGGCTGGCATCTTCGCCCAGCAGTGGATGAAGACCCTGACCTTTGTGGTCATCCTCTCGATCCTCTACCACGTGTGGGTCGGCATCCGTGACATTTTCATGGACTACATCAAGCCTGTGGGCGTCCGTCTGGCGCTTCACGTGTTTGCCATTGTGTGGCTCGTGGGCTGCGCCGGCTGGGCCATCCAAGTGCTGTGGAGACTGTAAACAATGACCACCTCTCTTCCTACCCGCAAGTTTGACGTCGTGATCGTGGGGGCCGGCGGCTCCGGCATGCGCGCGTCTTTGCAACTGTCTCTGGCTGGCCTGAATGTGGCCGTGCTGTCCAAAGTGTTCCCCACGCGTTCGCACACCGTGGCTGCTCAGGGCGGCATCGGTGCTTCGCTGGGCAACATGTCCGAAGACAACTGGCACTACCACTTCTTCGACACCATCAAGGGCTCCGACTACCTGGGCGACCAGGACGCCATCGAGTTCATGTGCCGTGAAGCCCCCAAGGTGGTTTACGAGCTGGAACACTTCGGCATGCCGTTCGACCGCAACGCCGACGGCACCATCTACCAGCGCCCCTTTGGCGGCCACACCGCCAACTACGGCGAAAAGCCC
The DNA here is from genome assembly GCA_041165245.1 of Pseudomonadota bacterium. Taxonomy (GTDB): domain Bacteria; phylum Pseudomonadota; class Gammaproteobacteria; order Burkholderiales; family Burkholderiaceae_C; genus Aquabacterium. Next base: position 2,271 of record JBEANX010000101.1, on the reverse strand, counting down.
GTGCAACGCGCTTGCGCTGCTGCTGATCGCACCGGCCACGCGCTGCTGCACACGCTGTACCAGCAAAACGTCAAGGCCCGCACCCAGTTCTTCGTGGAGTGGATGGCGCTGGACGTGATCCGTGACGCCGAGGGTGACGCCGTGGGCGTGACGGCTCTGGAGATGGAAACCGGCGACGTGCACGTGCTGCACGCCAAGACCGTGTTGTTCGCCACCGGTGGCGCCGGCCGCATTTATCAAGCCTCCACCAACGCCTTCATCAACACGGGTGATGGCTTGGGTATGGCAGCGCGCGCTGGCATCCCCTTGGAAGACATGGAGTTCTGGCAGTTCCACCCCACCGGCGTGGCCGGCGCGGGCGTGCTGCTGACAGAAGGCTGCCGTGGCGAAGGCGCGATCCTGCGCAACAGCAATGGCGAGCGCTTCATGGAGCGTTATGCCCCGACGCTCAAAGACCTGGCTCCCCGCGATTTCGTGTCCCGCTCGATGGACCAGGAAATCAAGGAAGGCCGTGGCTGTGGTCCCAACAAGGACTACGTCCTGCTGGACATGACCCACCTGGGTGCCGACACCATCATGAAGCGCCTGCCTTCGGTGTTCGAGATTGGCCACAACTTTGCCAACGTCGACATCACCAAGGAGCCGATCCCTGTGGTGCCCACCATCCACTACCAGATGGGTGGCATTCCGACCAACGTGTATGGCCAGGTGGTCGTGCCCAAGAATGGCAAGCCCAACGACATCATCAACGGCCTCTATGCCGTGGGTGAGTGCTCCTGTGTGTCGGTGCACGGCGCGAACCGCCTGGGCACCAACTCGCTGCTGGACTTGCTGGTCTTTGGTCGCGCCGCAGGCAACCACATCGTCGAGACCAACCTCAAGACGAAGAACCACAAGCCGCTTCCTAAGGATGCTGCCGACTACACCCTGTCGCGCCTGGCTCGCCTGGACAGCGCCAAGAGTGGCGAGTACTCGCAAGACGTGGCGGGCGAGATCCGCGCCACCATGCAAAAGCATGCCGGTGTGTTCCGCACCCAGAAGTCCATGGACGAAGGCGTTCAGCGCATCGCTGCCGTGCGTGAGCGCGTCAAGTCGATCGGTCTGAAGGACAACTCCAAGGTCTTCAACACGGCTCGCATCGAGGCCCTGGAAGTCGACAACCTGATCGAAGCCGCACAAGCCACCATGGTGGCCGCCGCAGCCCGACCAGAAAGCCGTGGCGCCCACGCCCACGACGACTTCCCCAACCGCGACGACGCCAACTGGATGAAGCACTCGCTGTGGTACTCGGAGGGCAACCGCCTGGACTACAAGCCTGTGAACCTGCAGCCGCTGACGGTCGAATCCGTCCCCCCGAAGGTCCGCACCTTCTGATCGACGGCAACACCATTTAGGAAGCACCATGAAGCGCACTTTCAACATCTATCGCTACGATCCGGACAAGGACGCCAAGCCCTACATGCAGACCATCGAGATCGAACTCGACGGCCATGAGCGCATGCTGCTGGACGCCCTGATCAAGCTCAAGGCGGTTGACCCCACCTTGTCGTTCCGCCGCTCGTGCCGCGAGGGTGTTTGTGGCTCGGACGCCATGAACATCAACGGCAAGAACGGTTTGGCCTGCCTGACCAACATGCTGACGTTGCCCGGCGTGATCACCCTCAAGCCGCTGCCCGGTCTGCCCGTGGTTCGCGACCTGATCGTGGACATGACGCAGTTCTTCAAGCAGTACAACTCGATCAAGCCTTACCTGGTCAACGACACGCCGCCGCCTGACAAGGAACGCCTGCAGAGCCCTGAAGAGCGCGAAGAGCTCGACGGCCTGTACGAGTGCATCTTGTGCGCTAGCTGCTCGACCAGCTGCCCCAGCTTCTGGTGGAACCCCGACAAGTTCGTGGGCCCCGCCGGCTTGCTGCAGGCCTATCGCTTCATCGCCGACAGCCGCGACCAGGACACCGCTGGCCGTTTGGACAACTTGGAAGACCCTTACCGTCTGTTCCGTTGCCACACCATCATGAACTGCGTGGACGTGTGCCCCAAGGGCCTGAACCCCACCAAGGCGATTGGCAAGATCAAAGAGTTGATGGTTCGGCGCGCCATCTAGTCCACATGCAAGACAGGCTGAACGAGAGGGGTTTGAGCAAGCTGCGTTGGCGTTGCCGGCGCGGCTTGCTTGAAAACGACCTGTTCATCGAGCGCTTTTTCCGCCAGCACGAGGAGACGATCACGAACAGGCAGGCCGCCGGGCTTACAGCCCTGATGGACCTGGCC
>JBEANX010000100.1:0-7877 GCA_041165245.1 Pseudomonadota bacterium | reverse complement strand
GGCCAGGCGCTCCTCGGTGGGCTCAATGCCGTGATCCAGGCTGTTGCGCACCAAGTGCATGAGCGGGTCGGCAATGGTCTCGACCATGCTCTTGTCCATTTCGGTGTCGCCACCGGTGACTTGCAGGTCAACGTCCTTGCCCAGGTTCTTGGAGACATCGCGCACCACCCGATGGAAGCGCGAGAAGGTCTCGCCGATGGGTACCATGCGCAGGCCCAGCGTGCCATCGCGCGCTTCTTGCACGAGGTCATGGATGCGCTGGGTGGCCTCCAGAACACGGGGCGCGCGCTCGTGGTGGGCAGCCAGTTGGGCGCCCGAGCTGGCAATGACCAGCTCACCAATCAGGTCGATCAGGCGGTCGAGTTTGTCGGCACGCACGCGGATGAATTTGGCATCAGCAGTGCGGCGGCTTCCTTCTGCACCACGGCGGTCGGGTGTGATCTCGCGTCGTTCCGCCACGATCGCATCGGTGGCTTCCTGCACTTGCTCGGTGATGTCACGCACTGCGGTCGTGATGGTGACAAGGCCCTCAGCCACCACGTGTGATGCAGCTGTGTCGCCCTGGTTCAGCTGGCAACCCAAGGCGGTCAGCACCTCACGGTGAGCTTGCTGCTGGCTGGTCTCGCTTGAGGCGGCCTGCACCATGGCATCAAAGGCTTCGGGCGATGCGTCGGGGGCCAGGATCTGGATGTTGCAGTCATCCTCTGCAAACTCAAAGACGCCAGCGATGGTCTTGTGATCCGCCGATGTGTTCAGGCGGATGTCAAAGCCCAGGTGGCAGTTCTCGGCGTTCAGGGCTGAGATCTCAGGGATGCGGTCGCTCCAGGTGTGGACCGATTTGACCTCGCCCACATGGCTCAGGTATCGGATGAATGCCAGCGGGTCCAAGCCATTGCGCAAGGCATCGACGCCAAAGCGAAGGCAGATGTGCCAATGGGCATCTGTTGGTGTGCCGGTCTCTGCAACAGTGGTGGCCGCGGCCTTCTTGCCGGTGCTGCCAGGCTGTTGGATGGGGGTGCCCAGCAGGCCCGCCAGTTGCGCGCCCAGGCGTTCGCTGACAGCAGCCACCGCTGGGTCACTTTGGCCACTGATCACCTCGTCCAGCAAGGCGCCGATCTGGTCGCGGCTCTGAAGCAGCAGAGCGAAGAGTTCTTCGCTGATGGCGAGCTTGCCACTGCGCAATGCCTCCATCGTGCTCTCGACATTGTGTGTGAAGGCCACCACGGCGTGAAAGCCAAACAGGCCTGCCGTGCCCTTGATGGTGTGCGCGGCCCGGAAGGCGGCGTTGAGGTTCTCGGTGTCATCCGGTGTGTTTTCCATCACCAGGAGGGCTTGCTCGAACTGACGCAGCATGTCACCAGCCTCCTCAAGGAAGCCTTCGCGTGCGGCGGCAATGATCTCTGCGTCGTCGTCAGTCGGGTGCATGTAGGGCTCCAGGACGCTTAGCGCGTGATCAGTGTTGGGCGTCCAGCAAAGGCTGCACGGCGTAGAGCGTCAGGACATCGCGCAGGTTCTTGCTGATGCCTGAGATGCGAAGGCTCCTGCCCTGGGCACTCAGGCTTTGCTGCAAGGACATCAGGATCTGCACGGCGCTCGAATCGACCTCGGCGGCGCCTGACAGATCAAGCACCACTTCTTCATGGCCCAGCGACAGGTGCGTCAGCAAGGTGTCTCGGATCTGGTTGGCGTGGACGATGGTGAGCTCGGGGCCCAGGTCCAGGGCGGTTGGGGTATCGCTCATGGTGCTCACACCGCCAGTCGCGTGATGATGTCGACCAGCTCAGATGGCTGGCAGGGCTTGGTGGCCCATGCTTGCGCGCCAGCGTCCTTGGCGATCTGCTTGCGCTCCACCCGCGTCTCTGTGGTGAGCATCACCACTGGCGTGAATTTGTAGTTCTGATTGGCGCGCATTTCCTTGAGGAAGGCCAAGCCGTCCATTTTGGGCATGGCCACATCGCACACGACGGCGCTCAGGCGTTTGCCGTCGAGCATGCTCAGGGCTTCTTCGCCATCCACCGCCTCGATCACGGCATAGCCGGCTCGCTCCAGCGCAAAGCGCATCACCCGGCGCACGGTGGGTGAGTCGTCGACCAGCATCACAACTTTGCTCATGTTTGCTCCTTCGGTCGGTGTCAGACGCAGAGGCGGTTGACGGCATCCACCAGTTGTGAGGGCTGAAACGGCTTGGTGATCCAGGCACGGGCACCTGCTGCACGCCCTTCGGCCTTTTTGGAGTCTTGCGATTCGGTGGTGAGCATGATCACCGGTAGGAATTTATGGATGGGAGATGCCTTGATCTGCTTGACGAAGGTGATGCCGTCCATGTTGGGCATGTTCACGTCACAAACAATGAGGTTGACCTTTTGTGCGCCGACCTTGGCCAAGGCGTCTACCCCGTCGCATGCTTCCACCACGCCATAGCCTGCTTTTTGAAGTGCCAGCTTGACGACGGTGCGGAAGCTGCCCGAGTCGTCAACGATCAACACGGTTTTACTCATGAGGGTTCTCTCCGATTTCTAGGCGATTCAAAAGAAGTCGACCTGGCTGCCGACCGTCACATGCTCTGTGCCGTGATGCTGTGAACGCTGTTCACTCATGGTGTAGCTCTTCTCCAACTTCTTGAGCCAGTTCTGGACATCGAGCGCCGTGGCGTGTGGGTTGTCCTTGCTCCAGTCGACGAAGCGGCTCATGTCCTTGCCGATGATGTCCAGCATTTGCTCGACCCGGTCCCCGAACTGGAAATGGGTGAACATCGCTTCCATGTGTTGCGTCAGTTCGCGGCTGAACGCCTGAACGTTGGTGGCGCCACCGACAGAGGCCCCCAAGTTTTGCAAGAGCGCTTGCAAGGCCTCACGGGCTTTGAGTTCAGCCTCGAGGCGCAACTCGTCCACAGAGGTGTCCGTCAGCAGCCCTTCTTGATGGGTGTGGCGAGTGGCTTCGTACAAGGGGCGTAGCTGCGCGTCGAGCTGGTCGCACAAAGACACCACCCGTTCCGCCAGGGCCCGAATCTCGGTGGCCACGGACGATTGCCCGCCGTTCTGGCCACCATGAGAGCGGTTGGCCTCGATGGACGCATTGAAGGCCACCAGGCGGGTGTGGGCACCCACGCCACGGATCTCTTTGCTGAGTTGTTGCAGTTTTCCGGCCGTGGTGGCACACATCCCAAGTTGCTCCAGCATGGCATCGCGCTGCTTGAAGGCGCGCTCCATGGGTTGCAGCAGGGCGTCGATCGCGGGGCGCTGAGAATCGATGGCTTCGCTGACAGCGCCTGGGGCCACGCGGGGCTTGCATTCTTCAAAGAGGGCATTGAGCGTGTCCAACATGCCCGAGATGGTCGAGAAGGTGGACAGCAGGTTGGCCATCCCATCTTGATTGGCCGTGCGGCTCACGCCCACTTGCTCACTCCAGGCGGGCACGATTTGGCTGACCATCATTTGGACGCCATGCATCTGTGCGTTCACAGGTTCGCGGTTCGAGCTTTGTGTTGAACGGCTGGTTTGGGATGCCTGGCGTCCGGCCCAGGTCCAGGCCAGCAGGAGGGCACAAAGCAGTGCGCCTGCGCTGCCCAACCAGCCGCCTAACCAGGCACAGGTGATGACGCCGGCGAGCGCCAGGCCACACGATGCCCAGTGGATCATCCCAATGGGTGCGTGTGCCTCAGCCTCGCCATCGGCAGGCCCTGCCTGGGTGTCTTGCATGTTCTGGCTGATGTCCGAGTGCATGGTCTCGAAAGCTCCGTGGTTGGAGCCTTCACCGCAACTCAGAAGGTGCGCATCAGGCTCTGTGGGTCTTATCGACCCCATCGCCGATTGTTTGAGCCTGGCTTTTCGGTCAGACGCGAAAAAGTGTGAATTTCAAGCGCTATTTCTGATGAACCCGGCCCGTGCCCAGTTTGGAAGCCCTCAACCTGGGCAGCACGGGGTCGATATGCAGAAGGTGTCCTGCATGCTGGTCAGTGGCTTGCGCGGCACACCCATTTGTGTCTGCCGTAGGAGCACCATGCCCATGCTTGCCATTCGTTCATGGTTGAACCGTTCAATGCCTCTTGCAGACAGCGAGGGGGCTGTGGACGGCCATGCCATCGGCGCGGTGCCTGTGCTGTTGAAGCCAGGGATCGTGCTTTTGCAAAAGCTGAGCACTGGCGGCAAGCTGGTGCTGATCATCCCCACACTCGTTGCTCCGATGGCTTACTTCGGTGGGCATGTCGTCATGGACCGTGTCGAACAGGAAGCCAGTCATTCACTTTGGGGCAAGGAGCTTGCCCGGCGCACGCAGCCTGCGCACCTCGCGACGGTACATTGGCTTGACACCTCGCCAGCCCATTCGACGCGTGCATCGATCCAGACGCTTGACGACCTGAGCCTGCGCGAGGTACCCGCCCTGTGGCTGGCCTTGCAGCCTGAGGCAGCAGGCTCAGGTGCCAAGATGCAGGGCGCTTTGGCCGCTCAATGGGCAAGGGTGGAACCCATGCTCAAAGCGGCAGAGATCGTCTTGGTGCGCACACCCACCCTGCAGGCGCTGGCGCGGGCTGCCGAGGCCCCTGAAACCCAAATGATGGCCGCGCAGTTGAGCATGGCACGCAAGGAGGTTCAGCAGTTGCAGCTGGCTGTGGTCGATGCGCAAAACCAGGCCTTGGTCTCAGAGCATGAAGACATTCACCGCGCCAATGCCCTGTTCCTGGGCTTGTCTGCGCTCTTGCTGTCGGCCCTGGTCTATGTCGTGGCTGCCTATGTCGTGCAGACGCGAAGCCGGCGAAAGAACATCCTGGACCAGGTGACAAAGATGGCGGAGGGCGACTTCAGTGGCCGAGTCCATGTGGCGGGTGAGGACGAAGTGGCCCAAACCTTGAAGGCCATCAACAAATCATCGACGCAGATTTGCGAGTTGCTCAGTACCGTCTTGCGGGGTTCGGCCGCCATTCAGCATGCGGCCGAACAGCTTTCCATGGGCAACAACGACCTGTCAGAGCGCAACCGGCGCACCATGCTGGGCTTGGAAGATGTGGTGGGTGCCGTGGCACGTTACGCCACGCAGTTGGAGGCCTGCGGCAAGCAGATCGAATCAGTGGCTGACACCGTGCAGGCCTTGCGTTGTGATTCGGCCAGCAATCGCAAACACATGGGCCGATTGCAAGCCCGCATGAATGAGCTGCGTCGCCACAGCCGTGACATTGGCGAGATCGTTAACCTTATCGACGCCATCGCTTTTCGCACCAACATCCTGGCACTGAACGCCTCGATCGAGGCCAGCAAGGCCGGTGAGGCAGGGCGAGGCTTCGCCGTGGTGGCGCAAGAGGTGCGAGCCCTGGCCACGCGCAGCGCCGAGTCCTCACGCCAGATCGCCGACATCGTGCAGCGATCAACCGACGACATCGACCTGGGCGCCGCCCTGGCAGACGAAACCGGCCGAGCCCTTCAGGCTTCGGACACCCATGTTGACCGCATCCACCAAGCCATCACGGGCGTGGCCCAACTCACCAGCGAGGGCGAGAAGGAATCGGCCGCCATTCTCGAAGGCGTGCGAGCCCTGTCAGAAGTGACAAACCGCAACACCACCCTGGTTGAGCAACTCGCCTCGGCAGGTCGCTCCTTACAGTCCCAGGGCAGCATGTTGTCCGACCAAGTGGGCCAGTTCCGCCTCTCAGCAGACGCTGGTTTTGACTGAGCCGTCGCCTTTGCTTCAAGTCCCAGCTGCGTGCAGGGCATTGCCCGCGGCAATGGGGTCACCCGTGCGCTCAAAAGTCTTGAGCCAAGTGCCATAGCTGGGCATCTCTTTGAGCTTCCAGGGGTGAAAGCCTGGCTTGTAGTAAGAGATGTAGTAGCCCAGCGTGGGCATGAACAAGCCGCCTGGCTTGTAGAACCACCACAAGCCCTTGGCCCACAGGCCCATGCGTTGCATGAAGCTGAAACCATCGACCTTGAACATGGTGTTCATGATGCGAGCCACCGTGAACGGGAAACCAAAGGTGATCAGGAACATGGGCACGTTGCGACGCCACCAGCCCGCCTTGGCCACTTGGGTCAGCACGTCAAAGGCCACAGCCTTGTGCTCAACTTCCTCGATGGCATGCCAGGCGTACATGGCGCGCACTCGCGGGTCACTGGTCTCCAACAGCTCCTTTCGCTCGAAGAAGCAGGTGCACATCATCGAGGTCAGGTGCTCCAGCGCTGAGGTCACTGCCAGGCGCTGAACAGGGGTCAGCATCTTTTGCGCTTCCTGGAAAAGATCTTCCTCCATGCGCTGCGTGATGTCGTCGATGTCGATGCCCTGGCGCTTGAGCCGGTCGTTGTACTGGCGGTGCACCATGGAGTGCTGGGCTTCCTGGCGTGTGAAGTCCTTGACCTCTTGCAGCAGCTTGGGGTCGGTGATCTGGTCACGGAACTCGCGCACGCTGGTGATGAAAAAGCGTTCGCCCTGCGGAAACAGCGTCGACATCGCGTCAAAGAACCGTGTCTTGAAGGCGTCGTTGTCCATCCAGTACTTGGGGATGTCGGGGTTGTCGAGGTCGAAATCCAGGTGTTCACGCGGCACGATGGCGGCGTGAATGGGTTCGGCCGTGGCTGCAGTTGTGTGGCTCATGTCTCGGCTCATGTCAGGTCCTTGTTGGGGGCTGATCGTTGGGTTTGATCGACGGAAGCAGGGCGATGCGCCTGGTGCTGGCGTCGGTATTCGCTGGGGGCCAGGCCTGTCCAGCGACGAAAAGCGCGTGTGAAGCTGTGGCGGTCTGAAAAGCCCAGCTGTTCGCTGAGCGCTTCGATGTCAGTGCGGCCTTCTTTGAGGGTGAGGACCGCAATGTCATGGCGGCATCGTGCCTGGATGTCAGCAAACACTTGGCCCTCGGCATGCAGGCGTCGTTGCAGGGTTCGTGGGTGCAGGCCCAACTTCTCGGCCATGCGCTCAATGCCTTGACCCAGCAAGCCAGGGTGGCGGCGGAAGATCTCTTCAAGCTGCGCAGTGATGCTGCCTGGCTCTTCTGCAGGCAACTGCTGCGCGATCAGTTCCAAGGCCCGTTGATGCAAGCCGGGCACCGAGCCGGGCAGGGCGCGTTCAAGCAAAGTGCTTTTGAACACCACCGCATTGCGCGCTTGGTTGACCCTGACTGGCATCTTGAATTGCGATTCGCAAGCGAGGCGCTGTGGGCCTGGGTCGTGTTCCAGTTCGACAAACAAAGCTTCTGGGCTGTCCCCAATGGCCAGGCGAACAAACTTGTTGATGCCTGCCAGCACACCTTCGATGAAGAAGCCGCGAACGCGCGGGCTGTCAGCAGGCAAGTCCACATTGACGATCAAGGCTGAATACTCAGGCCCCTCGTCCACCTGCAGAGACAAGCTGGGCAGCGCCTTGGCCGCCCAAGCCAGGGCTGGCAGCGATTGGCGCAGCGTGGGGCTGGTGGCCAGGAAGGTTTCCAGCGCAGGCAGGTGGTCAAAGGCGAACAAGTCGCCCATGACCAATGGAAAGTGGGATGCGGGCGCAGCCTGGAGCACACATTGCTGCATCAGTTGAACCAATGCAGCTTTGCGAATGCGAGGCATGCCACTGGCGCTCACATCCACACCTGCAGCTTCAAACAAAGGGTTGATGTTGAAGCGGCACTGGAGCGCGGCGCGGATCCATGAGTTGGCCGCAGCAAAGGGGATGGCATCCGGTGCCGAAGGCGCGGCAGGCAGGGGCAGGCCAGGGTGCCGTGCGTTTATTTTGATGGGTTGGATGTCCAGCATGTGGGCGACTGTAGGGGGCCACGTGCGACAGGCATAGACCCATGCGCGACATCGAAGGGGCATTTTGCGACAAATGCCCGGGATTTAACGCTTGTTCAATCTTTGCCCGGGGAGGAGACCTTGTGGCGCATCAGACGGCCCTTCTCTCGTTCCCAATCG
>JBEANX010000099.1:0-2752 GCA_041165245.1 Pseudomonadota bacterium | reverse complement strand
CACCGTGTGGCCCTGCTTGTTGAGCTTGGCGATGAAGGCCCACAGCGTCTGGCGCAATTCGACGTCCACCCCTGCGGTGGGCTCGTCCAGCACGATCACGGGCGGCTTGTGCACCAGTGCCTGGGCCACCAGCACACGGCGCTTCATGCCACCCGAGAGCTGGCGCATGTTGGCCTCGGCCTTGTCAGCCAGTCCGAGCTTGTCGAGCAGCTCGTCGATCCAGTCGTCGTTGCGGCGAATGCCGAAATATCCGCTCTGGTTGCGCAAAGTTTCACGCACCGAAAAGAAGGGATCGAACACCAACTCCTGCGGCACCACGCCCAAAGCGCGGCGGGCGGCCTGGTAATCGCTCACCACGTCGTGCCCATGCACCAGCACCCGGCCATTGGAAGCACGGGCCAAACCGGCCAGGATGCTGATGAGGGTGGTTTTGCCCGCCCCATTGGGGCCCAGCAGGCCGAAAAACTCGCCCTGGGCGATGTCAAAGCTCACGCCATCCAGGGCTCGCAGCGTGCGGCCGCCCGATTCGTAAGTCTTGGAAATGTTCTGGAAGGAGATGGCACTCATGGAGGCGACAATTGTAGGCAGCCCCCACCCACCCTGCTCATGCCGAACAAAAAGCCCCGCCGAACTGCCGAGCGCATCCTCAATGTGAGCCTGATGCTGTTCAACCGTTTTGGCGAGCCCAATGTGTCGACCAGCCAGTTGTGCGGCGAGCTGGGCATCAGCCCGGGCAATCTGTTCTACCACCACCCCACCAAAGACGCGCTGGTGCATGGCCTGTTCGGACGCTACCAGGCCGAGATGTTGGGGGTGTTGAGCGCCCAAGCAGGCACAGACACCACAGGCAAAAAGGCAGACTGGCCTCAGGCCAGTCCGCCCCTGCAGCGCCTGGCCCACCTTTGCGAAGACCTCGCCCGCTCAGCCTGGACCTACCGCTTCGTGTTTCGCGACCTGAGCGACCTGGTCTCACGCCACCGCTTGCTGGAAGAGCAATTGCCGCCTCTGCTGCGCCAACAGGCGGCCTGCTTGCTGGCGCAACTGGCGCCGCAGAACTGGCAAACCGTGCCTGACGCGAGCACCCAGAGGCTGTGGGCTGGGCCGCTGCTGGCCACCCTGAACGGCAGCATGGGCCTGGACGGCGCCATGGACCCGCGGGAGCGCCTGCGTGAAAACGAAGACCAAGTGTGCGAACGCGCCGTGATGCGGGCCCTGGGGCTGATCGCCCACCAACTGCAAACCCACGACCGCGCCGCCATAGCCGCACGCATGGCGCAGATCAGCAGCCTCGGACAAAACCCCTGGTGGCTGGCCAGCCCTCAGGAGTAAGATTCGCGCCTCATTGAACCCCCGACCCTGTAGTTCGTAGGAGACCCTCATGTCCGATCTGAAAGCCCGCTTCGAACAAGCCCTGGCCGATTCCAAGCTGCTGCCCGCCAAGCCCGACAACGACACCCTGCTGAAGATGTACTCGCTCTTCAAACAGGGCTCGGTGGGTGATGCCACAGGCGACCGCCCAGGCATGATGGATTTCGTGGGCCGCGCCAAGTACGACGCCTGGGCCTCGCTCAAGGGCAAGACCGTCGAGCAAGCCCAACAGGCTTATGTCGACTTGGTCGAATCGCTGAAGACTTCGCTCAAGAAGTGATTCAGCGCTTGGCCAGTGCCTGCATCAGGCCTGGTCAGTGGGTGCGTCCACCAGACGGGCCACGTTCTTGGCCAACTCGGCCTCGATCAAGGGCTTGAAGGCGGCCATCATCATGCCCAGCTTGACCTTCAGGTCAAAGCTGGTGCCCGACACCAGCATGGTGCCTTTGACGCCCATGCGCTCAAAGGTGATGGTGTCTTGCTCTGCCCCTTCGGTGAGCTGACAGCTCAAACCGAACTTGGGCGCGCCGTCCTCCACCCAGTGTTTGGCCAGCGATCGGGCTTTTTCCAGGCCCAGGTTGTGCGATTTCTGAAAGTCGATGTCGGCCATTGGATTGCCCCCATGAAACGGCTTGCGAACATCCACATGCGCCCGCAAACCTCAGCTGGCGCGGATGATATCGCCGCTGCAGCCAGCGGCTCAGAGATACCGCCGGATGGACGTCAGTGACGCATCCTGGCTGTGCTCGAACTCACGCACGATGGCCGTGAACTGCGCGTCGGCTCGCACGGGGCCCAACCACTCGGCCATCGTCACGTAGGCGGTGTTGATCAAACGCGTTCCCGCTCCGCGGGCAGGCCAGTCTCCGTGCAGATGGGACGTGCGCCCCCAGAACCAGTCAGAGGCCAGGGTGAGATGCTCTTTGGAGATCTTGCGCGAATGGCGCAGCAAAGATTGGCGCCACAGGGTCGGGCTGTAGACCTCTGGGCATTCGCGTGAGACCACCAGCTCCATGGCCTCCACGAATCGCTGCACGGTGATCACCGAGAGAAAAGGCGGCTGCGAATCGTTGGCGCTGCTGCTGGCCAAAGGGGGCTCGAGGCGGCCGTCGGTCTGGGCCTGAGCGGTTTGAACAGGCACGGCCTCTTGCGGCAAGACCTTGCCTTTGCTCAAGACTTGCATGGCGCGGATGATGCGCAAGTGCAGCTCCGCCTCGCGCCCACGCAAATCGAAGTGTTGCGCCACGGTGCGGCAATATCGGCTCAACCCCGCCGTGATCGAGGCTTGCTGAGTGGCGGCTGGCTGCCAGAGCATGGCGGCGCGCTCAGCCTCCAGGGGCTGCAGGTAAGCACCCAGTGCCCAGATGAGGGCCTGGCGGGTCTG
>JBEANX010000098.1:0-4233 GCA_041165245.1 Pseudomonadota bacterium | reverse complement strand
GACGAGGGAATGCGTCGGGCGCAGCTGTTGTCCACATCGTCGCCGAAGCGGATGGGCGACAAGTACTGCAGCCCCACGTTCACGCTGTGCTGCTCGTTGAACTCATGGCCCACACGCACCGTGGCCGTGCGATTGGCCACAAGAGGCACCTGCTTGCCAGCCAGCGCACCTTCTGTGAACTTTGCGGTCAAGGCCTGGGCCGTCAGCTGTGCCGACCAACCACCCGACCAAACCCATCGAGCATCGGCTTCGACACCACGGCGCCGCAGCGCAGGCAAGTTGACGTTGGCATATGCAAAGGGGTCAAAGTCGATTTCGTCCAAAGTTCCTTGACGGAACCAACGCAAGGTCGCCGACTTGCCGGCCTTGCTCCACTTCACGCCCAGCTCGACATCTCGGTTGTATTGCGGGCGCAGAGGGTCGATGTTGGCGGAATGGCCGTAGTACTCATCGGCCGTGGCCAAGCGGTAAGTGCGCGCCAAGCGGCCATACACATCGGTGTGGGGCAGCACGGTCTGGCTCACACCCAACTCCCACGCATGCAGTCGGTTCTGCTGCTCATAGGTCGAAACACCACCAGAGGTCGTGGCACTGTCAGCGACCTCATGACGCAAACCCATGGTGATGCGGGTGTTGCTCACCAAGCGCCAGTTCAACTGCGTGTACAGGGCTTGGTTGGTCTGTTCGCTGAACTGGCCGTAACCGATGTTCGTCAGGCTCCAACGCTGCCAGTCCAGACCTGCCACGGCCTCCAAGGTGCCCATGCCATCCCAGCGGGCCTTGTAGGTGATGGCCGGAGAGGCTTGATCTGTGTGGCTGTCCCAGGCGTAATCGCCCCATCCGCGGTGGTAGGCCGATTGGCGCTCACGGGAAGCCAGGTCAAACTTCACACCCCAGGCTTGGCCCTGCCATGACAGACCCGCGTTGAGGTTGGTCTCGTCCGTGCTGCCATGCTCGTTGGGCTTTCGCGTCTGGCGGGGGTTCTGCCGGAATTCAGAGAAGTCAAGAGGACCCGGCAGGCCGGAGGTCTGACGCTCTTGCTGGGCCCGCGCATGCAAGCGAACCTCGCCCAACAGGCCTGAGACCTGCAAGCCATCGACCTCCTGGTGGTAATCGCCGTTGTCGCGGTAGCCCTTCGTGTTCAGGCGCTTGGCATTGGCTTCCACCCAGACCTTGTCCCACGCTTGCGACAGGCTCAACGAGCCATCAACGCCATCAAACGATTCAAGCGCCACGCTGGCCAGGCCATGCAGGCCCTTGGGGCGATCCTGTTTGAGGATCACGTTGATCACACCAGCCGAGGCACCCGAACCCCACAACACGCCTTGGCCACCGCGCACGATCTCGATCCGCTCGATCTGCTCGATCGGGATGGCGCTCAGCCTGGCTGCCACCAGTTGGGCCTCGTTGGCTCGGACGCCATCGATCAACACCACCAGGTTCATCTCGGCCGTGGCACCGTAGCCACGAGGGCTCAGCGAATACTCACGGCCACCATTGAGGTCAGAGCGGGCTGCCATGCCACCCAAGCGGCGCACGGCCTCGTTGGCGTCTTGCACACCGGCACGTTGCATGTCCAGCGCCGTGATGATGGTGGCACCCACCGGGGCCAGTTGCAAAGGCGTCTCAACCCGTGTGGCGGTCACCACCACCGGCTCCAGCGCCGAGGCAGCTTCAGCAGCCTGAGCCACCTCGCCAGCACCCATGACGCACAGACACACCGCCACGGCCACAGCCGAAGGCACCCCAGGTGCAAAGCGCACCGAGTTCAAAAAAGACATGATGAAAAGAAGGAAGCAAGAGCCCTCACCAGCGTCCCCGCAGGCAAAAGCGACATGGCATGCCCACGCGTAGCGCGTGAGCACACCCCCTGCTGGCCGGTATCCGGGCTGGGCGGTGCGACCCGTGAAGCCTTCCCAGGACCGAGATCCCAGTGGCTGCGAACACGAGCGAAGCATTCAAGCTTGACCGCCGACCGTTGCGGGGGCAGCGCAAGTCAGGCTGGCAGCGGCGCTGCGGCAGACCCTCTTGCTTCCCGTTTAACTGCGCCGGGACAGAAACCCGGCACGAGCACCAACGGTGTGGATTGTAAGCGGCAGCCTGCAGGCACAGCCGCCCTACAATGAATGTTCCGCCTGATCCAGGCCCCTCCTGCTGCCAAGCCCGCGCCGAATGTCCAGGACCGAAGAGCTGATCGACCGCGTCGAGCGCCTGCTCCTGCGCCACGACGAGTTGCAACGCACCAACCTCATCCTGCAACAGCAGTTGCAAGCCGCGGTGAACGAGCGCGATTCGCTGCGCGCCCGCTTGGCCGCCGCACGCTCACGCATCGACACCTTGATCGACAAGCTGCCCGCGCCCGTGTTGGGCGCCGATGGCAAGGAATTGCCAGCCTCCAGCCCTGATGCCCAAGGCGACCTGTCATGAAGCAAATCGAAGTGTCCATCATGGGCCAGAGCTACCTGCTGGGCTGCCCAGAAGGCGGCGAAGAGCGCCTCAAAGAAGCCGTGAGCCGAGTTGACCGCGAAATGTGCGCCATCCGTGATTCGGGCAAGCTGCGTGCACGCGAGCGCATCGCTGTCTTGTCTGCGCTGAACCTGGCGTTTGACTTGGCCAGCATGCCGCCTCAAGCGAACACCTCGGCGGGCGCTACCAGCTCAGAAGCAGGTGGCTCAGGCCCTGCATACAACCCAGCGCTGAACCACACCATTGACCAACTCATCCACCGCCTGGACGCCACGCTGAACGACGACGGGCACTTGCTCTGAGCACAAGGTTTGTGCAGCGCAGCCCTTGCAAGAGTGATCTGTCAACTAAACCCGCAAGCCAGGTGCAGCTTCCCGTTTGAAAGCGCCAGAGCGTGCCTACAATCACCCTTGTTCGTCACAGTCTGGAAGCCAATATTTCCTTGGACCGATGCTCATTGAGCCAGGGCTTGGAACATTGCAGCGCAGGTGTGATCGTCTCGCGTCAGATGAACCCGACGTGCTGTTGACCTTGCCCACCTGAATCCCCGGGTTCAGGAGTGCGGTGACTGGTCTGTGGCGAACACCTTCATTTCCTTCGGCGGCAGACTTCGTGCCTTCGAACGCAAAAAGCCCCGGCAATGTTGCACGGGGCTTTTTGTTGCGCGGAGCTTTTTGATGGGCGCGGGCCCGGACGTCTTCAGGCCACCGGTACAAATTGAATGCTGGCCAGGGTCAGGTGGTTGCCACCCTTGTCGCGCGAAGCGGCCATGGCCCGGTCGGCACTGCGCATGAGTTCGTCGACCGAACCGGCCGTGTGTGGGAAGCTGGCAATGCCCATGCTGACCGTGAAGGGGATTTGCTGCCCGTTGTAAGCCACGATGTGCTGGGCGCAGGCCTTGCGCAGATGCTCCATCCGCGAATGCGCAATGGCCAGGCCCACGCCAGAGAGCAACACCACGAAGCGATCACCCCCCAAGCGGCAAGGGGAATCCATGGCGCGGGTGTTGGCACGCAGCAAGCGGCCCAGGGCTTCAACCACGCGCTCGCAACTCTCAGCGCCATGCGCTTCACGGATCGCGTCCATGCCATCGACCGACACCGACACGATGGCGAACTCGCGCTGCTCACGGCTGGAGAGATCGGCCTCGCGGCGCAGTTGGTCTTCAAAGTGAGCGCGGTGGTACAGGCCCGAGACGTTGTCTCGCACCTGGTTGTCCTGCATCTCGCGGCGCAGGTCAGCGTTGGAGCGCTGTTGCTCTTCGAGTTGCTGCAAAGCAGCCTGCAGTTGGTGCTCGCGTTTGCGCTGCTCGGTGAGGTCCTGCCAGCAGCTCAGCACGCGGGGGCCATGGCCCTCCTGCGCTGGCAAAGGCTGGCGCCAGACCAAGTATTCGCGGCGCTCGCCGTTGCGCTCGATGCGGTGTTCGCCAGCATAGGCGTTGCCCAGGGCGACAGCCTGCTGGTCAGCTGCACGCAATGCCACAGCCTGTACAGCGTCAAAGATGTCGCCATCGGTGATGCCCAGCACCTCGCGGCCAGACACCAGCACGCCTTGGGCGCAAGGCGAGGCGAACACATAGCGCCCCGTGCCCAGGTCTTTGACCAGCACAGCCACCCCGATTTGATCGAGGTATCGGACGAGGGCATCGTCCAGGGTCGCCAGCGCAGGCGCCAGGGTCGCGAGAGAATCGGCCATGTTTGGTTGGATGTCGTTGTACTGCAGCCGCGGGGTCGGGAGAAACTGTTCGCTATGTTCGCGCAAATTACC
>JBEANX010000097.1:0-10369 GCA_041165245.1 Pseudomonadota bacterium | reverse complement strand
GTGCCGGTGGGCCGCGACCAGGTGCAGCACATCGAAATGGCGCGTGACGTGGCCATGCGCTTCAACCACTTGTATGGCGCGGGCAAAGAGCTGTTCGTGCTCCCGCAGGCCGAGATCGAAGAAGGCGTGGCCACCTTGCCCGGCCTGGACGGTCGCAAGATGAGCAAAAGCTACGACAACACCGTGCCCTTGTTCGAAGGCGGCCCCAAGGCCTTGAAGGATGCCGTGGCTCGCATCGTGACCGATTCCAAGCTGCCCGGTGAGCCCAAAGACCCCGAAGGCGCCCACTTGGTCACCATCTTTGATGCCTTTGCCGATGCCGCCCAGCGCGAAGCCTTCCGCGCCGACCTGCGCAGTGGCTTGGCCTGGGGCGAAGCCAAGCAGCGCCTGGTCGATCTGATCGAGGCCCATGTGGGCCCCATGCGCGCCAACTACGCCGAGCTGGTGGCCCACCCCGAGCGCATCGAGGCTGTGTTGCAAGCCGGTGCCGACAAGGCCCGTGCCCGCGCCACGCCTTTCCTGAAGGAATTGCGCCACGCCGTGGGCTTGCGTCGCATGCATGCGTCCAGCGCCGTGCAAGCCAAGGCAGAGGCCACCGAGAAACAGGCAGTGCCTGTCATCAAGCAATACCGCGAAGCCGATGGACAGTTCTATTTCAAGCTCACCACGGCTGACGGTGCCTTGCTGATCCAGAGCCAGGCCTATGCGGAAGGGCGTGAAGCCGGTGCGCTGGTCAAGCGCCTCAAGACCGAAGGTGCTGTGGCCTTGGTCGGCGCGCCTGTGGGCTTGGCCGAAGGCGTGAGCCAGGCCGAAGTCGATGCCGCGCTGGCTGCCCTGGTCGCTGCCACCGAAGCTGCAGCCCAGGCCGCTGAGGCCAAAAAGGCTTGAGCGCGTACAAGCTCAGACATCACCTCAGACACCCACCCACCTAGGCACCCATGGCCGCCATCCACATCACCGACATCGAATCGGCCATCAACTGGTGGCGGGAGAAATCGCCGTCGCCCGATGGCGTGAGCCTGTGCCCCGAATTGCGCGCCCTGGCCGAGGTCTATGCCCTGCTGGTGTACTACCACGAGGTCGAGTGCGACGAAGCCTCCATGCCGCCCCAAGCCAAAGCAGCCTGGATGGCCTGGTACGACACCACGCCCGACGCACCGTGCATCGCCATTTGCTCCACCAGCCAGGGCGATGACCTGTGCAAGGGCTGTGGCCGCACTTTTGACGAGGTGCAGTTCTGGCCTGAGATGACGCCCGGCGAAAAGCGCGTCACTTGGCGGCGCATCACCCTGGAAAACAGTGCCTGGCGCTTCAACCGATACGCCGAGCGCGCTCGGGAAGGTCGGGCCGGGTAGCCTGAGGTCGATAGAATCGGGCCATGAACGCCCCGACCGACGACACCAACGCTTCCAAACCCACCAACTTCCTGCGCGGCATCATTGACCGCGACCTGGAACAAGGCACCCATGCCAGCCGCCTGTGGGCGGGCTCGCCCGGTGACGCCGCCCACCATGACGCCGGTGAGCCCGACCCCGCCAAGATCCGCACCCGCTTCCCGCCCGAGCCCAACGGCTACTTGCACGTGGGCCACGCCAAAAGCATCTGCCTGAACTTCGGCCTGGCGCGCGACTACGGCGGCGTCTGCCACATGCGCTTTGACGACACCAACCCCGAAAAGGAAGAAAAGGAGTACGTGGATTCCATCCTGGACGCGGTGACCTGGTTGGGCTTCGGTTGGGATTCGTCGTTCAAGGGCAAGGCAGAGAGCCACCTCTACTACGCCAGCAACTATTTCGACTTCATGTACCGCGCAGCCGAAGCCCTGATCACGGCAGGCCTGGCCTACGTGGACGAGCAGACGCCCGACGAGATGCGCGCCAACCGGGGTGATTTCGCCAACCCCGGCAAGGACAGCCCCTTCCGCACCCGCACGCTTGACGAGAACCTGGCGCGCTTTCGCGAGATGCGCGACGGCAAGCTGCCCGACGGCGCCGCCGTGCTGCGCGCCAAGATCGACATGGCCGCGCCCAACATCAACATGCGCGACCCGGCCATCTACCGCATCCGCCGCGCCACCCACCACAACACGGGCGACGCCTGGTGCATCTACCCGATGTACACCTTCGCGCATCCCATTGAAGACGCGCTGGAGCAGATCACCCACTCCATCTGCACACTCGAGTTTGAAGACCAGCGCCCCTTCTACGACTGGCTGCTCGACAAGCTCGCCACGCTGGGCCTGCTCAAGCAACCCGTGCCTCGGCAGTATGAATTCGCGCGCCTGAACCTGACCTACGTCATCACCTCCAAGCGCAAGCTGCGCCAGTTGATCGACGAAATGGTGGTCGATGGCTGGGACGACCCTCGCATGCCCACCATCGTGGGCCTGCGTCGCCGCGGCTACACGCCCGAGAGCATCCAGCTGTTCTGCGAGCGCATCGGCGTGAGCAAGTCCGACAGCTGGATCGACTACAGCACGCTCGATGGCTCCCTGCGCGACGACCTGGAAAACAAGGCCCACCGTGGCATGGCCGTGCTCGACCCTGTCAAGTTGGTGCTCACCAATTGGGATGAGGTCATGGGCGCAGGCCACCTGGAGCCTTGCTCGATGCCCGCGCTGCCTCACCCACCGGAAGGCCAGGAGTCACCCGTGCGCCACTTCAAGCTGGGCCGCGATGTGTGGATCGAGCGTGAAGACTTCGAAGAAGTGCCGCCCAAGGGCTACAAGCGCTTGTTCCCTGGCAACAAGGTGCGCCTCAAAGGTGGCTACGTGATCGAGTGCACCGGCTGCACGAGAGACGCCGATGGCAAGGTCCTTGAGGTGCAAGCCACCGTGGTGCCTGACACCAAGAGCGGCACGCCTGGCGCTGACACCGTCAAGGTCAAGGCTGCCATCACCTGGGTGGGCGCCTCGGATGGCGTCGCCGCCGAAGTGCGCATTTTCGACCGCCTCTTCACCGACCCGCAGCCTGATGCCGGCGGCAAGGACTTCCTGGCCAGCCTCAACCCCGAGAGCAAGCGCGTGGTCACGGCCTATGTCGAGCTATCACTGGCCCAGGCTGTGCCTGATCAGAAGTTCCAGTTCGAGCGCTTTGGCTATTTCGTGGCTGATCGCCTGGACCACACTCAGGGCAAGCCCGTCTTCAACAAGATCACCGGTTTGAAAGATACTTGGGCCAAGTGAAACCGAGCCCGTTGAACAGGTCGCATCTGGATCTGCCAGCGGGCTCATGACTTTGTCCAAGGATGTGAGTGATGAGTTCGATCAAGACCGGCCTGTTGGCCCTGAGCGTGCTGACGGCTTTGGCCCAACTGCAAGGCTGCGACAAGGCACCTGATGCACAGGCCGAGGCTGCTGCGAGCGCTGCCAGCGCCGCCAGTGCTGCTGCGATGGGTACCCAAGCCGCTTCAGGTGCAGTGGTGATCACCAAGGCCGAACCTGAATCCCTGCCTGCCAATGCATCCTCCGTGCCTGTCGTGGGCGAGGGTGGCAACGCGGTGGCCGTGGTGCGCGAGGTCAAAGGTGGCCTCAAAGTGGGCGGGCAAGGCCCGGTGGTCGAGTTCTACCCCGGTGCTGTGGAAGACGTGGCACGAGGCAACAAGCAGCCCATCCCTGGCGGCAACATGGTGGTGGTCTTGCTCAACACCCGCGATCCCCTTGAAAAGGTAGCGGCTTTTTACCGCCAGCAACTCAAGGCCAATTGGCCTGCCAAGGGCATCAGCGAGCAATCGAGCGATCCCAACACGGCGATCATGTCGGCCTCCTCGCTCGAAGGCGACAAGACCGTGATGATCTCCGTGGCACGCAGCGAGGACGACGGCAAGGGCACGGCCATCTCCATCTTGACCGCCACCAAGGTGCTGGACGCGTCAGGCCACTGACGCGCTCAAGGCGGCGTCAAGAGCCGCCCGATCAGGCCACGAACTTCATCACCGTGAAGCAGTGGCTGGCCGTGCCGCCCAGCACGAAGAGGTGCCAGATGCCGTGTGCGTGCTTGACACGTGTGTCCAGCACGTAAAACACGATGCCCACCGTGTAGAGCAGGCCGCCGGCCAGCAGCCACATCCAGCCCGTGCCGGGCAGGCCGTTCATCAGCGGCACGGCCGCACCGATGCCGCACCAGCCCATGAGCACGTAAAGCGGCACGGAGGGCACGGTGTCGCGCCCCCAGAACAGCTCTTTGCCAATGCCGATGGCAGCCAGCACCCATTCAAACGCGAAGATGCTCCAGCCCAAGGTGCCATGCAAGGTCACCAGGGTGAAAGGCGTGTAGGTGCCTGCAATCAGCAGGTAGATGGCGCAGTGGTCGACCTTGGCCCAGCGCTCTTTGGCTGCACCTTGGGTGCTGTGATACAGCGATGAGGCTGCATAGAGCAGCACCATCGTGAGGCAAAAGACGCTGACGCTGACGATCTTGAGGGTGTCGCCGCTCCCTAGGGCTTGAGCGACCAGCATGGCCGAGCCAGCAATGGCCAGCGCGAGGCCCGCCAGGTGGGTGGCGCTGTTGAGTCGTTCGCCGTGGTACATGCGTGGCCTTTTCGTTGGCGCAGCCGCATCCAGGTGCGCGGCCGCGCCAAGCCATGATGGCACGCCGATGTGTCAGCGCAAGATGACACAACGCAAAGACTGCGCAATGCCGGGTCAGGCCAAGCATGGCGCGGACAGCACTTGAGTGCTTGCCCGCTTCCCATGACTTACTCCGCTGCGGCCTTCGTGCTGCGGCGAGGCGCACGCTTGCGTGCAGGGCTGCCTTCACTGGCTTGAGGTTCAGCGCCAGGCGTGGCGGGTGCTGCATTGGCGGCCACCTTGGTGGCCGTTTTGCGGGCTGCCTTTCGTGCTGGTTTTGCTTCTGCTTGGGGCGCTGCCTTGGCCTCGGCGGGTGCTGGCTTGGGCACAGGCGCGGAGGAGGATGCCGCCCGGGCAGGTTCAGAAGCGCGTGCCGATGCGGGTGCGGGTGTGGCACCTTGCGCTGCACGCGGTGCTGACAGGCTCGGTGCCTCTGTGCCGCCGCGCTTGTTGCCACCGCGACCACGCCGGCCGCGCCCCTTGCGGGACGTCTGATTGCGGCCTGAGTCACCGTGGATGTCACTGCTGGCGACTTCGCCCTGAGCTTCGTCCTCGTCGTCGCTGGCTTCCATGTCGCCGCTGATGAACTCGTCGTCACCGTTGTGTTCGCGCGCGGGAACCACGATGTTCAATTCGTCCTCATTGACGGCTTCGTACCAGGAGTCTTCGGCTGCGTGGCCCTCATCGGCAGGCTCGGCCATGAGCTGCTCAGCGACGGCTTGAACGCTGTCGATGGGCCGCGCTGCTTGAACCGGGAGTTCGCTGTTGGCTGGGCCACTGCGGCTTGGGCCACCGCGCTCGTTGCGTTCGCCACGCTCACCCCGATCTCGATTGCGACCGCCGCGTTCATTGCGCTCACCTCGCGCGCCTCGCTCACCGCGCGTGCTGCGCGCACCGCGAGCAAGTCGCTCTCCGCCTTCTTCACGCGGGCTGGCTGTGGCTTCAGCATCCTCACCGTTGAGGCCTGGCTCCAGGCCTTCGCTCAAGGGTGCGTTGGACTCAGCATCGGCCTTGCTTGCCAGGTTGGCATTGACCAGGCCTTGGCCGCGGAACACATACGCGCCTGATTTCTCATCGCGCCCAAACTCGAGCATGCCGCGGGCTTGCGCTTCTTCCAGCAAGTTGCCGAAGGTGCGAAAGCCGTAGTAAGACTCGTTGAAGCCCGGGTTGCGGCGCTTGAGGGCTTCTTTGAGCACCGAAGCCCAGATCTTGCCGCCTTCGTCACGGTCGGTGACCAAGGCCTCATAGGTCTCCACGGCCATCTCGATGATCTTGGCGCGGCGGGCGTCCATCTCTTCGCGGCGGCGGCGCTCTTCCTCGGGGCTGCGGCGTTGCTGGGGTTGCTGCGCTTCACGAGGGTTGTTGCGCGCTTCGCGGCGGGCGGCTTGGCGCTCGCCTTCGCGCACCAAGTCGTCATAAAAAATGAATTCGTCGCAGTTGGCAATCAGCAAGTCGGAGGTGGACTGCTTCACGCCCACGCCGATCACGTGCTTGGCGTTTTCACGCAGCTTGGAGACCAGCGGTGAGAAATCAGAGTCACCCGAGATGATCACGAAGGTGTTGACGTGCGACTTGGTGTAGCAAAGGTCCAGCGCGTCGACCACCAGGCGGATGTCGGCCGAGTTCTTGCCCGATTGGCGCACGTGGGGGATTTCGATCAGCTCGAAGTTGGCCTCGTGCATGGTGGCCTTGAAACCCTTGTAGCGCTCCCAGTCGCAATAGGCTTTTTTGACCACGATGCTGCCCTTGAGCAGCAGGCGTTCGAGCACGCGCTTGATGTCGAACTTCTCGTAATTGGCGTCGCGCACGCCGAGCGCGACGTTCTCGAAGTCGCAGAACAGCGCCATGCTGATGTGGTCTTGTTGGTTGGCCATGCAAAGGTCCGTGTGGGGCTACCCCCGGATCATCACACGGCATTGGCCTGAATCAAGCCGGCATCCATCAGGTATTTGCTGGGCTTGGCCGCGTCAAACAGCACCGTGAGTTGCACTTTGGCGCGGGTCATGCCCACGTAGAGCAGGTTGCGGTTGTCGGTGCTGTCACCTTGCACGGCGAACTCACCGCGGCTCAGGCCGGGCAGGATGACGTGGTCAAACTCCAGGCCCTTGCTGGCCTCGATGCTGGCCAGCCAGATGCAGTCTTGCTTGCGCATCGCCTGGTGGCGCACTTCGCGCAGGTTCATGGCCCGAAAGAAGGATTCGACGTTGTCAAAGGTGGCGGCCGAATCGATCAAACCCTGGATGTGGGCGCCCACCTGGGCGATGTCGGCGGCGCGCACCATCACACGGCGGGCCAGACGCTGAGGCTCCAGCGCACGAACAAAGCCTTGCAGCAAGGTGTGGGTGGTGTTTTGGGCCAGCACCTCGATGGCCGCATGCATCTGCACCCGCACGGCCTTGGGCGCATTGCGCAGCACTTGGTTGTCCACAAAGTGCGTGAACAGGCCGGGCTGGCTGGCCACCTCGCGAATGGCTTGCTCGGTGTGGCGGGCGCGTTGCTGGGGGCTGCTGGGCTCGTCGCCCGAGGCATCGCCTTGCGTGTCCACCGAGGATGACGCAAACAGCAGCATGGCCTGGCAGATGCGCTCGCGGGTGCTCTGGCTTTCGATGTGCTCGAAGCCTTCGCGGGCATAGGCGATCAGGCCGCGCACAAACAGCACTTCGGGGCGCATGAGGTAGGTGTCAAAGCCGGTGGTGCGGTAATCGATGCCTTGGTCAAGCAGGTGGTTCTCCAGCGCGACCGATTGGTGGGGCTGGCGCAGCAGCACGGCGATCTGCGAAGCTGTGGCCAGCGGGCTCAGGCCCACGCCTTGGCGCACCACCTCGACCACATGGCGCAGGCCATCAATGGGGCGCTCGCAGGCCACCAGGGCCACAGTGGTGTCTTGCGCCTTGCCCGACACACAGGGCTTGTGCGCCAGCAGCCCCACCGAATGCGCCAGGGTGGGCCCGAAGCGGTAAGAGGCCGTGAGGGGGAAGCGCGTGGCCACAGCCACTTCGCGGTCGAAGGTCTCGCCCATGAAGCTGGCGTCGGCACCGGCCACGGCGTGGATGACCTGGTCGCGGTCGCCCACGCCCACGAAGGCAGCGGGGTTCTGGCGCAGCAGGTGCTGCAGCACCGTGAACATGGCGCGGTTGGTGTCGTGCATCTCGTCGACCAGGATGAGGTGCAGGCTAAGGGCCAGCGGGTGCAGGCCTGAATCGGCATCTGCAAAGCCGTCGTCCGTCATCAGCGCGCGTGCCATGTCGTAGGTGGCATCGTGCGGAGCGCGAAAGGCAAAGCGATCCGGGTGGCCGCCGCGGCGCAGGTGTTCGTAGCGGCTGAACACGCGCAGGGTGAGGTAGTCGTGCCCCAGCTCTTGCGCCAGGCTGGGCGTGATGCTGCGTTCTTGCGCATCGAGCTGCAATTGCAAGGTGCCCTTGATGCGGCCAAAGGAGGCCAGCAGGCCTTCTACGGCGCCCTCGCCCGTGCCTTCGATGGCGAACTCGTCGCGGTAACGCTCGTCGGGGTTGTCCAGCACGCGCTCGATGGCGATCAGCAACTGAGGTTTGAGGTCTTCAGGTGTGGTGTGTTGCACAACGCCCGGCCCTTCGATGGCCAGCCAGCGCTCAGCGCAAAAAGTGTCGAAAGTCTGTAGCTTCAGGCGTTGGCGAACGCTGGCCGCCACGCCCAGCCTGCCCAAGGCCTGACGCAGGGCCAGCACAGCCGCGTCGGTGTAGGTCAGGGCCAGCAGGTGCTCTGGCTGCGCGCCGCGGGCCAGGGCCTGGGCCATGCGCAAAGCCAAGGTGGTGGTTTTGGCCGCCCCAGCATTGGCCTCGACGATGACGTGTTTGCGCCGCTCCAGCTGGATGGCGCGTTGTTCCAAAGTGGGCGCGATGCCCTGGGGCTGAAAAGTGGCTTCGTTCATGGCAGTCCCGCATTGTCAGGCCGATGCAGGCAGGCCTCGCGAATTCGGCAAAGCATGGACATGCAAGGTGCTCTTTCACTGCCCTTCAGTTCTGAGGGCGCTGACCGAAAACGCCAACAGAGGGCCACAGGTTGTTGACAGCTCTCTCATCTGAATCCAACGACCGCCCCCCGGAGGCCCCATGGCTCTGAACATCACCATTCGTCAAAAGTTAACGGGCTTCAGCCTCATGGGGCTGGGCTTTGTCCTGGTTGTGGGCGCGGCGGGCTTGCTGGCTTCGCAGAGGCAATCCACGGCTGCGCAGCACATGGCTGACAACACCTCGGCCCTCAAGCACCAGATGGAGGCGGACATGATGCATGACGCCCTGCGGGGCGATGCCATCCGCGCCATCTTGTCGGGCATGCGCCAAGACAAATCCGATGAAAAAGCCATCCGTGATGACCTGGCCGAGCACAGCAAGACCTTCAACCTCGCCTTGAAAAGCTTGGCTGAGCTTCCCTTGCCCGAGAGCATCAAGGGCGCAGCGCAAGCCTTGCGCCCCGATTTGGACAGCTACCTGAGTTTGAGTGGGGAGATTGTCAACTTGGCGTTTGATCAGCCCGACAAGGCGCACGACAAGTACCCAGCCTTCCAGGCAGCTTTCTCCAAGCTCGAGTCATCCATGGAACATGTCAACCAGATGCTGGAAAAGCAGTCTCAAGATGTGGAAGAAGAGAGCCATTCAGCCGCCTGGATGGCGAATGCAGTGATCTTGGGGGTGATGCTGGTGGCGGCCCTGACCTGCCTCTCTGTTGGTTACGTGCTGACGCGCGGCATCCTGGGGCCCATCGCCGTGGCCCGCCGCGTGGCCGAGACCGTGGCAGCGGGTGACTTGACGTCTGACATCCGCGTGGACAGCCTGGATGAAATCGGCCAGTTGCTGCTGGCCTTGAAAACCATGAATGGCCAGCTGGCCGACATCGTCGGTTCAGTGCGCCTCAATGGCGACAGCATTGCCACGGGCAGCACCCAGATCTCCAGCGGCAACTCTGATTTGAGCCACCGCACCGAACAGCAAGCGGCCAACCTGCAGCAGACCTCCACCTCCATGGAGGAGCTGACCAGCACCGTCAAGCTCAATGCCGAGGCCGCTCAAGAGGCCACGGCCCTGGCGGGCACGGCCAGCCAGGTGGCGGTGAAGGGCGGCGAGATGGTCAGCCAGGTGGTGGGCACCATGAACGAGATCACGGCGGCCAGCCGCAAGATCAACGACATCATCGGTGTGATCGACGGCATCGCCTTCCAGACCAACATCCTCGCGCTCAATGCGGCGGTGGAAGCTGCACGGGCGGGCGAGCAAGGCCGTGGCTTTGCCGTGGTGGCCGGCGAGGTGCGCTCCCTGGCGCGCCGCAGCGCAGAGGCTGCCAAGGAGATCAAGCACCTGATCAACAACAGTGTGGAGAAGGTCGAAAACGGCTCGCGTCAGGTGGACGAGGCGGGCCGGACCATGGGCGAGATCGTCAACCAGGTGCGCCGTGTGGCCGAGCTCGTCAGCGACATCAGCATGGCCACGCAAGAGCAATCCAAGGGCATCAGCCAAGTGGGCCGTGCGGTGGCAGAGCTCGACGAAGTGACCCAGCAGAACGCCGCTTTGGTGGAGCAATCAGCTGCTGCAGCCGAGAGCCTGAAGAACCAGGCACACAACCTGGTGGCCTCGGTGCAAGTGTTCAAGCTGGCGGGGGGCTGAGCTCAGTCTTTCGCGTCCTGCTCGTCTTGCTCAGTTTGATCGTCATCGCCTGAGGCTTCGTCAAGGTCATCGTCAGCCGCCAGCAAGGTGGCTTCTTCTTGTGCGGCCTGGCGGCTTCCCTTTTTGGCTTTGCCTCTGGCCTCTTTGGCCAGCCGGCGCGCCTCTT
>JBEANX010000096.1:0-4296 GCA_041165245.1 Pseudomonadota bacterium | reverse complement strand
CGCTCCACCTGCACCAGCAAGATGGGCCGGATGTAGCGGGCCGTCTCGCCCTGCAGCGCTTGGGCCTCAGCTTGAAGCGCATCGAGCCTGTGCACCGAAGCGGCCAGGCAGCTTTGCCAATCGCTCCAGTGCTGCACGTCGACATGGATGGGCAGCTTGATCATCTGCGCTTCATCCAGGTCAGTGCCGCGCACGTCCACCAGAATGTTGGAGCCACTGCCTTTGTTGGACGCCACACGCGGCGTGGCCGAGAGCTCCAGCAAAAAGCCGGGGTTGAAGCCGTCGAGCGTGCGCAGCGCGTTCTCGGTGTAGCCGTGGTGGCCCTCGTCAATCACGACCATGGGCCGCAACAGCCGCATCACATTGCCCAGCGAGCTTTTGACGATGCTGCCCATTTGCGCCCGCGCCCCTTCTTGCGACTGGCCCCAGGCCGCGTACACATCGAGGTTGGGCACCTGCTGGATGGCATCCCAGTGCGCTTGAATGTCGTCTTCTCGGGGTAAGAAGCCCAGCACATTGCCACGGTCGCGGAAAAAGCGCAGCGTCTCTTTGCTCTGGCGTGCGGCCGAGGCCAGCATCAGCACCATCACGCACAGGTGACTGTCGACATCCATGCGGCTCAGGGGGCTGTTTTTCTCCAGGATCTTGACGCGGCCCGCACCGGCCACATTCAGGATCTGCCGATACGGGTGGTCACGGTCGCCCAGGGTTTTGAGCGTCTGGCGGTAGATGGCGTCGTTGGGCACCACCCACAGCACCAGGCCCGTGTGGCGCTTGAACCATTGCGAAAACACGCTGGCCACGCTGGAGGCCGCCAGCAGCGTCTTGCCACCGCCCGTGGGCACCTTCAGGCACACATTGGGGATGGCGCGGCCCGCGCCGTCAAACCGGCTGGAGTGGGGTTGACCGGCAAAGGCGGGGGGCAAGCGCCCTTCCTCTTTGAGCTGCTTCCAGGCCTTTTTGGGGTAATCGGCAGCCTCGCGGGCGAGGTCTTCCATGCCCTCCATGGCGCGCAGGGCCTGCTGGGCGACATCGGCTTGCCGCTCGTGCGGCCCAAGCACCTCGACATAACGCTGAACCTGCGCCAACACCGTTTCTTGAAACTGCTTGAGCTCCACGCCGCCCGGCACGGCTTGTGCAATCGCAGGCTGTGGCGGCGCCCACAACACACGTCGGTCGCGCTCCATGCGTTCGCGAAACTCGGGCGTCAAGTTGTCCTGCCACCAGGCGCAGTCCACGGGGTAGACCATGGGCAGGCGTTTGAGAGCCTGTTCAAAGCTGGCGGCATCACGGGCAGACCAATCGGGCGCGTCCGCCACGAGGTCAATGTCGGAGCGTGCGCGCTGATCACCTCGTGCACGCGAGCCAAAGAGCCACAAGGCCTGGATGCCCGGCGTCTGCTCACACAAGGCCTGAATGGCCCGCAGGCTGTGGGGCTCGATGCCATGCGCTGAGTCATTCATCGGCGCGGTCTTTCAAAACCTTGAGCATGTCATCCAACAGCCGCACCGCATCGGCACGCACAAAGGCCGCCACCTGAATGGCGGTCATTTCGTTGTAGGTGTGGGAGGTGAGGTTGCGGAACTTGCGCATCTGCCCCCAACCCGCCTCGTCGGTGATGACTCGGCGCTTGAAGGCTTCAGGGATCACGGAGTAAGCGTCTTCATCCACGTCCACCCCGCGGGCGCGAAGCCAGCGAAAAGCGGCCTTCCAGCCCGCCTCGAAGGTGAACTCGAAGCGCTGGATCAGGGCGTCACGCATGAAGTCGTCTTCTGGTTGCGCCAACACGTCCACAAGGCGCGCATGGGCGCGTGCGAAGTGGTCCAGGGCCAGTTGGAGGCGGTCGTCGATGGGCATGGCTCACGCTTCCCGATACAGCGCAAACGGCAGCGGCGCGTAGTCCACACCGCAGTCTTTGAGCTGCTTGTTGCTGAGGTACTTGGCCGGAGCAAACACCAAATGGCCTTTGGGGGCGCGGCCCAGGGCCTTGTCGTGCGCCAGGCCCCATTGCTGCATGGCTTGGGCGCGGCTGAGCACCAGGGCGGCCTCAGGGCTTTTGAGGTAGTTCAAGTCGGGCTGATAGATGAGCCAGACGTGCTTGTCGAGCGCTTCGCCCAGGTAGTGGGTGGGTGCGGCTTTGGGCAGGGGCTGCAGGGTGCCGCCGGTGGCCGTGTAAAAGAGCCAAGCGCCAAGGGCCTCGAAAGCTGGAAGGCGCTCGCCGCTGAGCAGTTTGTCGAGCTCTACAGCCTCGCCAAGGGTGCAGTAGGTGAAGCTGCCGCCCAGGCCTGGCGCCATTTGCGAGACTTTGCGCACGCCTTCCACGCGCAGCACGCCGTTGTCGATCTTGGTTTCAATTTTGTCGAAGCGCGGGCGGGCGGGCGGCTCGGGCACTGGGGGGCGGGCCTCGACCCAGGTGAGCAGGTCGGCCTCAGGGGCTTCACCCGGCTCTTCGAACAGGCCCTGAGCGCGCTTGATGGCGTCGATCTTGACCAGCCAGTCGTGCGATTTCCTGAATTGCGTGAGGGTGATCTTTTCTTCCAGCAGGGTTTCGCGCTGGGTGCCTGACCATGCATAACCTTGGATGGCGCGGCGCACGCGCTCGGCCGTGAGCGTGTCGGCATAGGCTTCGCCCTCAACGAGGATGAACTTGCGCTGCCCGCCGTCTTTGGCATTGGCCTTGAGCACGGCATGGGCGGTGGTGCCGGAGCCGGCGAAGGAGTCGAGGATGAGGGCGTTGGGGGACGCGCCGATGTCGAGGATGCGCTCGATCAAAGCCGTTGGCTTGGGCGTTGCAAAACTGGCCTCCCCAAGAATGTTCTTCAAGGATTGCTTCGCTTCTTGGTTGTCGCCCACCTCGTCTCTGAACCAGATCGTCTGCGGGACAACGCCGTCTTGAACTTCGCTCCGAAACCGTTTGAGGGATGGGATTGCAGTCCCGTCCCGCCCAAACCAAAGGCGGTTGTCTGCTCGCAAGCGTTCAATCTCTTCAAGGGGGCGACTCCAACTTCTGCCCTTTGCCGGAAACACTTCACGCCCTGAAGGCGTTGTGATGCCGTAAAAATCTCGGTCGCGGTGTTCCGCACGGGTGAGGTCACTGGGTTTCCAAGGGCCGCGTAGGTCGTCGTCAAGATTTCTATAGGCGGCATCCATTTCTTCGGTACGCCCGAGCAGATTGAAATCAACCACGTCTCGTGCCTTGGCGTAGACCAGAACGTGATCGTGAGAAGCAGAAAAAAACTCTGCATCGTTCTGTGGCGAATACTTTTTCTGCCAAACCACGTTGGTGATGAACTGCTCATCCCCAAAAATCTCATCCAACACCATGCGCGCCCGGTGCACTTCGTTGTCGTCCAGCGTGATCCAGATGGAGCCATGCTCGCTCAGCAGCTCTCGCAGCAACACCAAGCGGGGCCACATCATGCACAACCACTTGTCGTGGCGCAGCATGTCCTCGCCATCCACCGGGTTGGTGCTGAGCCACTCTTTCATGATGGGCGAGTTCACGCCATCGCTGTAGCACCAGCCTTCATTGCCGGTGTTGTAGGGCGGGTCAATGAAGATCAAATCAACCGCGCCTGCGTAGCGCGGCAGCAGGCTTTTGAGCGCGTGCAGGTTGTCGCCATGCACCACGAGGTTGCCGTTCAAGTCAGCCGGGCCCACGCCTTTGGCCGCGTCTGCCACCAGAGGCCGGTAAGGCACGCTCAGGTGGTGGTTGTAGACGTATTCTTTGCCTTTGAAGACGATTTCGGGCATGGGCTGGGCACACAAAGGAGGATCAACTCATTCTATAAGCCTGCGGCCCGGGCAAAATCGGGCCCCATGCGCCGCCTCTTCACCTTGTTTTCACGTGCCCCGCTGTGGCTGTTGCACCCCACCGGCTGGCTGATGGGGTGGCTGGCCTACCTGCTGTCTCCGTCCTACCGGCGTCGGCTGGCCTTGCACACCCAACAAGCGGGCCTGAGCCGCTGGCAGCGCTGGCAGGCCGTGGGCCAGGCCGGGAAAATGGTGGCCGAGGTGCCGCGCCTGTGGGGCCGCCCGCATGAGCAGCAACTCGGCAGCAGCGTGCAGTGGCGCCAGGTAGAGCAGCTCGACCAGGCCGTGGCCGAGGGCAAGGGCCTGCTGGTGCTGACCGGCCACCTGGGCTGCTTTGAGATGGTGGCCCAGGCCTATGCCGAGCGGCATGGCGCCAGCCAGCCCATGACCGCCTTGTACCGCCCGGCCAAGCAAGCCGCTTTGGCCGACTTGATGGTGCACGCCCGCAACCGGCCCGGCATGGTGTCCAGCCCCGCCACGCTG
>JBEANX010000095.1:0-4652 GCA_041165245.1 Pseudomonadota bacterium | reverse complement strand
AGCAGGCCGAGTGAAGCGTCAAGCTCATCGGGGATGAGCCGATGCCGATCAGCCGAAGTGGCAGATGTAGTGGTAAGGCTCGCCTTCCACCTTGATCTCGAAAGAAGAATCGCCAGGCACGTTGTAGCTTTCGCCGGGGCCATAGCTCTTCCACTCGGTCTCGCCCTTGAGCTTGATGCTGCAGCGGCCAGCGACGGTTTCCATGATCTCAGGCGCGCCGGTGTTGAAGGTCAAGACGGCAGGCAGGATCACGCCGACGGACTTGCGGGTGCCGTCAGCCAAGGTGACGGTGTGCGAGACGCACTTGCCATCAAAGTAAACGTTGGCTTGGGTGGCAACGCTGCCAGCCAGGGTGGTGGTGATGCTCATGTGGGAATCTCCAGGAAATGGATCGGGCCGGTGCCTCAACCATGGGCTGAACACCGGCCGTCAAGGTGGGTTTACTTGGCAACGGCCTTCTTGGCGGCGGGCTTGGCGGCAAGCTTCTTGGCAGGTGCGACCACAGGCTTGGCAGCGGCCTTCACGGCTGGCTTCAGTGCGGGCTGCGTGGCTGGTTTGGCTGCTGCCTTCTTGGCCGCTGGCTTTGCGGCAGGCTTGGCCACGGGCTTCTTGGCTGCACCCTTCGCCGATGCCGTGCGAGCGGCCTTGACGTTGGCACCAATGCGCAGGCGCAAGGCGTTGAGCTTGATGAAGCCCGCTGCGTCGGCCTGGTTGTAGGCGCCGCCGTCGTCGTCAAAGGTCGAGATCTTGGCGTCGAACAGGCTGTCGGTCTTCGATTCACGACCCACGACCAAGATGGTGCCCTTGTACAGCTTGAGCTTGACGGTGCCGTTCACCGTTTCTTGCGATGCGTCGATCAGGCCTTGCAGCAGTTCGCGCTCGGGGCTGAACCAGTAGCCGTTGTAGATCATGCGGGCGTAGCGGGGCATCAGGTCGTCCTTCAGCGCCAGGACTTCGCGGTCCAAGGTGATGGATTCGATGGCTCGGTGGCCGCTCAGCAAGATGGTGCCGCCAGGGGTTTCATAGCAACCACGGCTCTTCATGCCGACATAACGGTTCTCGACCTTGTCGAGGCGGCCAATGCCGTGCTTGCCGCCGATTTCGTTCAGCTTGGTCAGCACGGTGGCGGGCGACATCTTCACGCCGTCGATGGCGACCACGTCACCCTTGACATAAGTCAGCTCGATGACCTGGGCCTTGCCGGGTGCCTTCTCGGGCGAATTGGTCAGGCGCCACATGTTGGCTTCGGGCTCGAAGTTCGGGTCTTCCAGCACGCCGCCTTCGTAGCTGATGTGCAGCAGGTTGGCGTCCATCGAGTAGGGAGCGCCGCCCTTGCGCTTCTTGAAGTCAACCGGGATGCCATGCTTGTCGGCGTAGGCCAGCAGCTTTTCGCGGCTGAGCAAGTCCCACTCGCGCCAAGGAGCGATCACCTTCACGCCGGGCAGCAGGGCGTAAGCGCCCAGCTCAAAGCGAACCTGGTCGTTGCCCTTGCCGGTGGCGCCGTGGCTGATGGCGTCGCCCTTCGTTTTCTTGGCGATTTCAATCAGGCGCTTGGCGATCAGAGGGCGAGCAATCGAAGTGCCCAGCAGGTATTCACCTTCATACAGCGCGTTGGCGCGGAACATCGGGAAGACGAAGTCGCGCACGAATTCTTCGCGCAGGTCTTCGATGAAGATGTTTTCGGGCTTGATGCCCATCTTGATGGCCTTGGCGCGTGCGGGCTCGATCTCTTCACCCTGGCCGATGTCGGCCGTGAAGGTCACGACCTCGCAGCCATATTCGTCCTGCAGCCATTTCAGGATGATGGAGGTGTCCAGACCGCCGGAGTAAGCCAGGACAACCTTCTTGACCTTGGCGTCGGCCTTCTTGGGCGCGGCTGTGACGGGCGCTGCTGCAGTGACTGAAGTGGCGGGCTTGGCCACCTTGGCGGGCTTGGCAGATTTGGACATGTTTGGGTGCGGGTCAGTTCAGACGAAGCCGACATTTTAAGGCCCCCTGTTTCAAGCAACTTTACGCAATCAACACACAGGGCTGTCGGCGCGAAGCGATGGTGCCTCGTTGAAGGCTCAGGCGCACTCAAAAGCGCCACCGTTCCACAGGAGACATCCATGTCAACCGCTCGCCTTCAAGCCCCCAGCACTGCCCGCACACCCACCCGTTCACATGCGCTTGCGCTGGGCAAGCGCACGCTGCTGGCCGCCTCCACCCTGGCCGTACTCAGCACGCAAACTGCTTGGGCAGGCCCTCGCGTGGGCAGCAATGTGGGCACGCCCAGTTCGGCCACCACCACAGTCAATGCCCGGGTGGTGTCGTCCACTCCTGTGGTGGCCGAAGTGGCCACGCCGCGCCAAGCTTGTTACGACGAGATCCAAGCCACACAGGCCCAACCCAGCGGCGCAGGCGCCATCCTGGGCGCGATTGCCGGCGCTGCCGTGGGCAATGCCATTGGCAGAGGCTCAGGCCGAGCCCTGGCCACGGGCGTGGGCCTGATGGGCGGCGCGGTGCTGGGCAACCACATCGAAACCGATGGCAAGCCTGGCGGCCAACGCACCGTTCGCCGTTGCGAGAACCAGACCGCCTATGAAAACCAGGTGGTGGCCTACAGCGTGGTGTACGAACTCAATGGCCAGCGCTACAACACACAACTGCCGCAAGAGCCTGGCACCACCATCCCCATCCAGATGACGGTCAGCCCGGCCGTGAATTACCAAAACGCGCCAGCGTATCAACCCAGTGCGCCCGTTTATCAGCAGCCACAAGCTCCGGTCTATCAACGGCAATCTGCACCGGTCTACCAGCAGCAAGCCCCTGTTTACCAACAAGCGCCCGTCTACCAGCAGGCGCCTGTGGTGCAGTATGAATATCAGTATGTGCAACCGGGTGTGGTGACGGTTTATGAGGATCGGCCTTACCGCCCGCATCGCCGCCACCACCATTGGGATTGAGCGCGCCGAGGGCTGGCAAAGCCCTCGAAACCTGCAACCCTTGTGGTTGACAACGCTTTGGGGCCTGCTTGGGCCCCAAAGTCGTGAATAGGGCATGACTTGCACCCCTTCAATGCGGGACAAGCCCCGACCTGCCCATGAGAATTTTGCTGGGGGATCTCCGCCCCGAACCCGGCAAAGTCATGGCAGCTCACAAACCTTCGAAATCGCAGACACCGCACGCTCCACGCACGCGCAGCACCCAGCCTGCGGCGCTTCGAGCGCGCCCGGCCTACCTGCTGGAGGAGCTGGAACCACGCCTGCTGTTTTCGGCGGATCTCGCCCCGCTGGCCATGTTGGCCGCCGGCTCATCGCCCAACGGCCAGTCAGCAAGCACCCTGCCTACGGCCAGTTCGGCACAACCTCAGGCGAGCATCCAGCATCTCGTGGCCCAAGCAGCCACACCCGCACACACCGAACGCCGTGAATTGATTTTTGTGGATGGCGGCATCGACCACATCGACGAACTGCTGGCTGACCTGAAAGCACGCCAACCCGCTGCCCAACTGGTGGTGATCGATCCCAAAGCAGACGGCTTGGACGTGATCACACAAACACTGAAGCAAAGCCATGGGCTGGACGCTGTGCACATCGTGAGCCACGGCAATGAACACGGGCTTCAATTGGGCAGCACTTTCCTGGACGAAGACTCTTTGCATCAAAGGGCCCAGGAAGTGGCCAGTTGGTCCAAAGCCTTCAATGCGGGCGCTGACCTGATGCTCTATGGATGCGACTTGGCTGCCGGCAGCGAGGGCCGTGCGCTCGCCGATGGCCTGGGCTTGCTCACCGGCGCCGATGTGGCCGCCAGCACCGACCTGACAGGTACTGCGTTGATGGGTGGTGACTGGACACTGGAATACCAACACGGCTTGATCCAGGCACAAAGCGCCATGGCCGCTCAGGGCCAATGGCAAGGCACCTTGGGCATCGCCACCGCGGGCAGCGAGACCCTGGCCCACCCAGCCACCCCGGGCACCAGCGAGACCACCATCACCAACCGCCAGATTGCCGCCGACAGCTCGGGCAATTTCGTGGCGGTGTGGCAAAACGGCTCAGCCATTGAGGGGCAGCGATTCACGGCGGCAGGCGTTGCAAACGGCGCCAAGTTCACCATCAGCAGTGCAGGTACGCCTGCAAACGCTCAGGTGGCCATGAACGCGTCTGGGGCTTTTGTGGTGGTGTGGAACGACGCCTCCAACAACCTGTTCTTCCAGCGCTACAACAACGCCGGCGTGGCACAGGGCGTCGAGACCAGCATCATCGCAGCCACCCAGACCTCGGGCAATGGCGCGTTTTTCACCCCGCCGTACTGGGTGCAGACCACCTCGGGCGCCAATGCGACGGTGGGCATCAACACGGCCGGTGATTTCGTGGTGGCTTATCGCCTCAACACCACACGGATTGATTATTTTGACCCGACACACACCGCCCCCACCGGCGGCTCGACAAGCACCGACTCCATCGCGTTCAAGGCATACACATCGGCCGGCGCCGCCCAAGCAAGCAACGGCACAGGCACGGTGACGACGGCCGTCCTGACCGGCACAGCCCCCTCGCTGGCCATGAACGCCACGGGTAACTTCGTGGTCAGCTGGAGTGACACGAACAACCGAGTCTCGGCGCGCCTGTACGACGCCACGCGCACCGCTCTGACCGCAGGTGGCGACG
>JBEANX010000094.1:0-2821 GCA_041165245.1 Pseudomonadota bacterium | reverse complement strand
CAGAACGTCACCGACTTCATCCTCGGCGCCACCAAGGTCACCGACAAGGCCATGAGCTTTGAAGAGCTGATGGGCCAGCAAGGCTGATCTTTCGCCTGATTAGGCGTCGCAGTCCTGGGTGAACCAGGCTTCGACGCCCATTTGGCAAAAAAAGCACCTGCAGCGATGCAGGTGCTTTTTTGTTTGCGCACAACGCAGCAGAAAGACGACAGCCGGAGTGGTGTGTTTTTTCAAGCGATGGCAGCTGGCCTTCCGGGCGCGATAATGAATTCGCCACATTGAAAAAGCCCAGCATTGAAAAACCGGCCTGGGCCCCCAACTGAACGGCATCGTCTTCAAGGAATGATATGAGCGCACTGGAAACGCAAAACCTGGGCATGGTGCCCATGGTCATCGAGCAGTCGGGCCGCGGTGAACGCGCCTACGACATCTACAGCCGCCTGTTGCGCGAACGCGTGATCTTCCTGGTCGGGCCCGTCAACGACGCCACGGCCAACTTGGTGGTTGCCCAAATGCTCTTCCTGGAGAGCGAGAACCCCGACAAGGACATCTCTTTCTACATCAACTCGCCTGGCGGCAGCGTCAGCGCAGGCCTGTCGATCTTCGACACGATGAACTTCATCAAGCCTGATGTGTCCACGCTCTGCATGGGCATGGCCGCGAGCATGGGCAGCTTCCTGTTGATGGCCGGTGCCAAGGGCAAGCGTTTTGCGCTGCCAAACAGCAAGATCATGATCCACCAGCCCAGCGGCGGTGCTCAAGGTCAGGCCACAGACATTGAAATCACGGCCCGCGAGATCCTGAAAACCCGCGAGCAACTGAACAAGATCTACGCCGATCGCACGGGGCAGTCTTTCGAGAAGATCTGCAACGACATGGAGCGAGACTTCTACATGAGCCCCACCGAGGCCCTTGAATACGGCCTGATCGACAAGGTGCTGGAGACTCGCGGCGGCTGAAAAGCCCCCTTGGGCATCTGCTCTTGAGCGGGCGCCTATCCCGGCCTTTGACGTATCATCATTTCGACCCCTGCCACCCTAGAACAGGCCGATCACCATGCCCGAGAAAAAAGGCTCTTCCAGCGAAAAAATCTTGTACTGCTCTTTCTGCGGAAAGAGCCAGCACGAGGTCAAAAAGCTCATCGCTGGCCCGTCGGTCTTCATTTGCGACGAGTGCATCGAACTTTGCAACGACATCATCCGCGATGAGGTCGCAGCTGAGGTCGAAGCAACAGGCGGCAAGCCCGCCCGCAGCGATCTGCCCACCCCGCTGGAGATCAAGACCAGCCTGGACAGTTACGTGATTGGCCAGGATTCGGCCAAGCGCACGCTGTCGGTGGCGGTGTACAACCACTACAAGCGCCTCAAGCACATGACGGCCGGTGGCGAAGGCAAAAAGCCCGACATCGAGCTGGCCAAGAGCAACATCCTTTTGATCGGGCCCACTGGCTCGGGCAAGACGCTGCTGGCTCAAACATTGGCTCGCCTGCTGAATGTGCCTTTCGTGATCGCCGACGCCACCACCCTGACCGAAGCCGGTTATGTGGGTGAAGACGTCGAAAACATCATCCAGAAGCTGCTGCAGAACTGCAATTACGACGTGGAAAAGGCCCAGCGCGGCATTGTCTACATCGACGAAATCGACAAGATCTCGCGCAAGTCTGACAACCCGTCCATCACCCGTGATGTGTCGGGCGAGGGCGTGCAACAGGCCCTGCTCAAGCTGGTCGAAGGCACCATGGCTTCCGTGCCCCCGCAAGGCGGCCGCAAGCACCCGAACCAAGATTTCCTGCAGATCGACACGACCAACATCCTGTTCATTTGCGGCGGCGCTTTCGATGGCCTGGAAAAGGTCATCCAAAGCCGCTCTGCCAAGTCGGGCATCGGTTTTGGCGCCACGGTCAAGAGCAAGGACGAGCGCAAGGTCTCCGAAGTCTTCCGTGAAGTTGAGCCTGAGGACATCATCAAGTTCGGCCTGATCCCTGAACTCGTGGGCCGCCTGCCCGTGGTGGCCACTTTGGGTGAGCTGACCGAAGGCGCCCTGGTTCAGATCCTGACCGAGCCCAAGAACGCGCTGGTCAAGCAGTACCAGCAGCTCTTCCACATGGACAACGTCGAGCTCGAAATCCGCCCCGCAGCGCTGGCCGCCATTGCCCGCAAGGCACTGGCCCGCAAGACCGGCGCTCGGGGTTTGCGTTCCATCGTCGAGCAATCCTTGCTCGACACCATGTTCGAACTCCCCACCATGGAGAACGTGCAGAAGGTTGTGCTCGATGAGCCGACCATTGACGAGCAGGCCAAACCCCTGCTGGTGTATCGCGACAAAAAGGCCTCGGCCTGATCCTTACCGTCGCGGGGCCCTTGTGTTTTGGCACCCGGGCCCCACCTGTTCAGCTAGAAAGTGAGGCCACCCATGTCAGGACATACGATCCTTCCCCCTGAACCGCTGACGCTTCCGCTGCTGCCGCTGCGCGACGTTGTGGTCTTCCCCCACATGGTGATCCCACTCTTTGTGGGGCGCCCCAAGTCCATCAAAGCGCTTGAATTGGCCATGGAGGCCGGTCGGCAGATCATGCTGGTGGCGCAAAAGGCTGCCGGTAAAGACGAGCCCAAGGCCGACGACATGTTCGAGGTGGGCTGCGTTTCGAGCATTCTCCAGATGCTCAAGCTGCCCGATGGCACGATGAAAGTGCTGGTCGAGGGCGTGCAGCGCGCCAACACCACCGCCATCCATGACCTGGGTGATCATTTCACCGCAGACATCGTGCCGGTGACCCCTGAGACCACGTACACGGCCGAGGTCGAGGCCCTGCGCCGTGCGG
>JBEANX010000093.1:0-2506 GCA_041165245.1 Pseudomonadota bacterium | reverse complement strand
GAAATCAGTGGGCGCCAGCTCGACCCAAACCTTCTCCTGGCGCCTCCAAAGCGGCAACCAACCCTCTTGCTTGTCGGCACCTTTGACAACCACCTCAAAGGCGGGCGCGCTGGATGCCTGGCCGGTGCCTGCCGCCGTGTTGCTGCTGGCAGCGCCATTCGAGGCGCCCAAGGCAGCGGGGGCCGGCGCGGGACCTTTGCTGACACCAGGCCCCTTCAAGGCTGCGCAGCCGCTCAGTGCCAAAAGGGCACACGCCATGGCCAGTGGCCTCAAGCCTCGCGAGGCAAGGGCGCCTGCTTGGGGGGATGTCAAGTTGAGATCGGTCTTGCTCATGCCAAGCATTGTGCCTCTCGCTGACTTCCGCCCGATGGGGGAGATGGCCATGGAACCAGGCGATCACGGGGGCCTCAACCATGCGCCGTGTGCACGCCGCACAAAGAAAAAGGCCGCAGCGCGAAGCATGCGGCCTTCAAGGCTTGAGGAGCAGAAAGTGCTTACTGGCCAGGCACCACGAAGATGTCCTTGATGAAGTGCAAGGCGGGCACGTCATTGACCAGCAGCGGGCCGAAGGCCACGATGATCAGGCCCACCGTCATCACGGCCAGGGGCAGGATCCAACGCTCATAGCGCCAGTAGAAGGACTTGTGCTTCACCTCGCGGTCGGCCTGATTCACTTCTTCCTCGCCAATGACCTGACGGGTCAGCAGTTGGTTCAGGGCCACGGGGGGCAGCAGGTAACCCAACTCGAAGGCCACCAGCACCATCATCCAGAAGTGCAGCGGGTCGATGTTGTTGGCATAGGCCACGGGGGCCAGGGTGCCCGACACCAGCAGCACAGCGCCGAACGGATCCATGATCATGCCCAGGATCACCTTGGTCACCACCAGGAAGGCCATGGCCGTCCAGTGGTTCTCAAAGACCTTGGGGAAGTTGTTCATGACTTCTGAGCGTTCGATCACACCACCCATGGCCAGCGACAGCGTCATCAGCGAGAGCAGGGCGCCGATGTGGCCGATGGTCTCGTTGGTGGCATAGCGGATGGACGACTCCACACCCGTTTGGCGATGGCTGGCGTAGTCAGGCGTGAGTTCGGTCTTGCCCTTGTTGAGGATCTTGTCGAACACCAGCACCAGGATCATGAGAACCGGCATGATCACAGGAGCCGTGATTTCGTTCAACTTGGTGTCCAGCACGAATTCGTACAGAGCCACGATCACCACCACAACACCGATGTAGGGCAGCAGAGGCGTGAATTCCTTGATGGACTTGGGCAAGGCCACCATGGGCGACTCAACGTGTGCACGCTCAGTGCGCAGCAGTTGCGACGCGAGGAAGAACAGCGTGGAGGTCACCAGGAACACATACATGCCCCAGTGGTACAGGCCATTGGTGGTCACTTGCTTGTTCAGCGCAGCGATCAGCACCACCAGCAGACAAGGGCGAAGCACCACGCCCAGCGAGCCAGACATGGCGGTGGCAGCCAAGGCGAATTGACGCGAACCACCCGATGCACGGACCTCGTGGTAGATGATGCCGCCGGCAGCGATCACGAAGATGCCCGAAGCGCCGGTGTAGGCAGTGGGCACAGCAGCACCCAGCAAGATGATGTAAGTCAGCATCTGTGGCGACAGGCGCCATGGACGCAGCACATTCATGAACAAATCAACGATGCGGCTTTGCTTGAGCAGCATGCCGGCCCAGATGAACAGGCCCAGGTTCATGAAGATGCTTGGCAATTCCATCAGCTGGTTGATGTAGATGGCCAGACCAGCGGGGTGTTTGTGCAGCAGGAAGTACACGCCCGAGATGATGGACATCTGAGCGAACAGTGGCACCGACAGGAAGGCCATGCCCCAAGTGCCTTCACCGTGGGGCGACGTGGGGCGAATGATGCTGCGCTTGAGGTTGATCAACAGCAGGATGGTGAACAGGCCCATCCACAGGTAGTGAAGGATCGCATGTTCGATTTCAACGCCCGAACCGCTGAGGATCTGGAAGTAGCTCACACTCGAAGCCAGCAGCAAGCCCGACGCGATCGTCATGGCCACCGATGACACGAAGTAATCCCTGCTGAAGTGAGCAGGGCGAATGCCGATGTGGTGAAAGCCCAGTGTGGTGGTGACAGCAGCGATGGCCACCATCAGCAGCAGGATCAGGGGGCGGTTGCTGGTGCCCAGCTCAAACAGAGCGAAGAAGCTGGTTTCCAGCGTTCGGTAGGCCTTGACCTGGGGCGTTTGGTGCTCGACAACTTTCTTGTAGATGTCGTGCTTGAGCTGGCAGATGCCGTTGGATTGCTCGATCGACTTGCGCAGTACGGCAGGGTCTGCAGGCTTGCTGTCACCGAACATGTTGTCGATGTCATCACCACCGCCAGCCGCGCCAGCCGTCAATTGCTTTTTGAGCTCTGCATCGATGTCGACGATCAGCTCGCAAGTGGGCTTGCTGGGCTCAGTGCGCAGCATGAAGTACTGCACCTGTGCGTTCTTGTCGCCGAACATGGATTCGC
>JBEANX010000092.1:0-6566 GCA_041165245.1 Pseudomonadota bacterium | reverse complement strand
AACGAGCGCTCGCCCAGGTACCTCGACCCAGTCTCGTCCTACAGCAGCAACGAGACGCCCTTCACCTACCAGATCTACGAGCCGCTCTACGGCTATCACTACCTCAAGCGCCCCTACACCTTGGTGCCCAAGGCCGCGCAAGAAGTGGTAGCACCTCGTTATGTGGACAAAGCCGGTCAGCCCCTGCCGGCAGATGCCCCTGCGGAGCAGATCGCCGAGAGCATCTACGAGCTCAAGATCAAGCCCGGCATCCTCTTTCAGCCGCACCCCGCCTTTGCCAAAGACGCGCAAGGCCAGTACACCTACCACCACATGAAGCCCGGCGAGTTGGGCGAGCGCCGCTCCCCTTGGCAGTTCGAGCAAACGGGAACGCGTGAACTGGTGGCTGAAGATTACGTCTACACCCTCAAGCGCCACGCCACCACGCGCACGGCCGCGCCTGTGTTTGGCGTCTTTGCCGAGTACGTGGTAGGCCTGGCTGAATACGGCAAGCTCATCCGTGCGGAAGACAAGAAATTGCGTGCAGGTCTGCCTCCCACCACCCGTGACAAGCCCTTCCTGGATTTCCGCCAATGGCCCTTGGCAGGCGCGCAGGCAGTCGACAAGTACACCCTTCGCCTGCGCATCAAAGGCAAGTACCCCCAGTGGCAGTACTGGATGGCCATGACCTTCCTTGCGCCCATCCCTTGGGAGGCCGACGCCTTCTACGCGCAGCCGGGCATGGCCAGCAAAGGCCTCTCGCTCAACACCTGGCCGGTGGGCACGGGGCCTTACATGATGGCTGAGTCGGTGCAAGACCGCCGCCATGTGCTCAAGCGCAACCCCAACTACCGGGGCGAGCCTTACCCGTGCGATGGCATGCCCCAGGACAAGCTGGAAGGCCGTCTGGCAGATTGCGGCAAGAAAACCCCCTTCATCGACACCATCGTCTTCAGCATGGAAAAAGAGGCCGTGCC
Source organism: Pseudomonadota bacterium (assembly GCA_041165245.1). Lineage (GTDB taxonomy): Bacteria > Pseudomonadota > Gammaproteobacteria > Burkholderiales > Burkholderiaceae_C > Aquabacterium. The sequence goes on along the minus strand of JBEANX010000092.1, from coordinate 5,610 downwards.
GCAAGACGCCAAATTCCGCCAGGGCTACCTCGATGTGCCTGAGTTGGATCAGATGAGCTATGGCAACGCCTATCGCATCCAGATGGAAGACTCCACCACGGTGAACGAGGAGTTCATACGCAAGGGCATCTTGCTGCCCCGCACGGTCGACCTGTCCAGCAGCTACATGGGCTTCAACTGGCTGGACCCGGTCGTGGGCAAGGGCGACACGCCTGAGCAACAAATCAAAAACCGCAAGCTGCGCCAGGCGCTCTCCATCGCCATCGATTGGGACGAGTTCAACCGAATCTTCCCCAAGGCGGCGGGTGAAGTGGCGCAAGGCCCCTTGCCGGGCGGTGTGTTCGGTTCTCGCCATGGCACCCAGGAAGGCCTCAACCCTGTCACGCACCAGTGGGTCGATGGTCGTGCCCAGCGCCGCTCCATCGAAGACGCCAAAAAGCTGCTGGCCGAAGCTGGTTACCCCGATGGCCGCGATGCCAAATCGGGCAAGCCCTTGGTGCTGAACTACGACTACGGCCGCCCAGCCACGCCCGAAGCCAAGGCCACCTTGGACTGGACGACCAAGCAGTTCGCCAGGCTGGGCATTCAGTTGGAAATTCGCGCCACCGATTACAACCAGTTCCAGGACAAGGTGCGCCGTGGCAAGCACCAGATCTTCAGCTGGGGCTGGTTGGCCGATTACCCCGATGCCGAGAACTTCCTCTTCTTGCTCTACGGCCCCGGTGCCAAATCCGTGCATGACGGCGAGAACGCTGCCAACTATGAGAACCCCGAGTACGACAAGCTCTACAGCCAGTTGCGCTTCATGGCCGACAGCCCGCAAAAGCAAGCCGTGATCGACCGCATGGTCAGCATCTTGCAGGAAGACGCGCCTTGGTCATGGGGCTACTTCCCCTATGCCTCAGGCGCTTACCACCGCTGGGTTCACAACGGCAAGCCCAGCATCATGGTGCGCGACCAGGCCCAGTACTACCGTTTGGATGCTGCTGATCGCACTCGCAGCCTGAGCGAATGGAACCGCCCTGTTTACTGGCCCATTGCTGCCGTGCTGGCCACTGTGCTGGGCATGGCCTGGTGGGCGGTTCGCGTGTTCCGCGCCCGTGAGCGCCAAACAGCCACCTTGATGAGCGCGCCCACCGCCACGAACGCTGGGGGCCATGCCTGACATGCTGAGTTTCATCCTTCGCCGCCTGGGTTACGGCTTTTTGATCTTGCTGGGCGTGAACCTGATCACCTTCGTGTTGTTCTTCGCGGTGAACACGCCCGACGACATGGCCCGCCTGAACATCGGCGGCAAGCGCGTCACGCCCGAGCAGATCGAGAAATGGAAGGCCGAGCGTGGCTACAACAAGCCCTTGCTCGTGGACAGCAGCAAGCAGGGCGTGGAGCAGATCACCCACACCGTGTTCTGGGACCGCTCGGTCTCGCTCTTCATGCTCGATTTTGGCCGTGCCGACAACGACAGCTCAGGTGACATTGGCTACCAGATCAAGCAACGCATGGGCGTGAGCCTGCAACTCACGGTGCCGCTGTTCGTGCTGGGCTTGCTGGCCAGCGTGACTTTTGCGCTGTGGCTGGTGATGTTCCGAGGCACACGCATTGATTTTTGGGGCGTGGTGCTGTGTGTGGTCATGATGTCCATTTCCAGTCTGTTCTACATCATCGTGGGGCAGTACCTGTTCTCACGCATGGCCAAGCTCGCGCCCATCTCGGGTTATGTCAATGGCATCGAGGCCATTCGCTTTTTGTTGCTGCCCATCGGCTTGATGCTGGTGGCCAGCCTCGCAGGCCAGGCACGCTTTTACCGCACGCTCTTCCTGGAAGAGGCAGGCAAAGATTACGTGCGCACCGCCCGAGCCAAGGGCTTGAGCGAAGCCACGGTGCTGGGCCGACATGTGCTGCGCAACGCCATGCTGCCCATCATCACCAGCGCGGGCGGCTCTCTGCCATACCTGTTCATGGGTGGCTTGGTCACCGAGAGCTTCTTTGGCATCCCTGGCCTGGGCGCGTACACCATCGAGGCCATCTCGGGCCAGGATTTCGCCATCGTGCGCACCATGGTCTTTTTGGGCTCGGTGCTTTACATCCTGTCGAACATACTGATCGATGTGGCCTACACCTGGGCCGACCCCCGGGTGCGATTGCAATGAGGTCGCAGCCATGAGTTTCAAACCTGTCATCCTCTGGACCGATGTTGTCATGTGGCTCATGGTGCTGAGCCTGCTTTGGTATGTGCGCGGTGTTCGGCGTGATCCCGCCTTGCGCGCCACCTGGGCCAAAGTGTTTGCCGGCCCTGCGGCCATGGCCTCTGGTGTGGTGCTGGCCTTCCTGTTGGCGATCACCATGGTTGATTGCCTGCATTTCAGGCGGGCTTTGGCCGATGCACCCTCCGCCGAAGGCAAGCAGGCCCAGGCCTACAACACCCGCACGGAATCGGTGCTCGACCTTGCCCTGCAAAGGCTGATCGACAGCCGCGAGAACAGCTATTCGGCCCCGCTGGCCATCTATGGTTTTGTGAAAGAGACGGTGCCGCCCAAGGCGGGCGTCAAGCCTGTGCTCGATGCCTCAGGCGTGCCCGAGTTGCCCAAGCGCGAGTTTCCGCGCCTCAAGCATGGCGGTGCGCACTTGATCGAGCCCCAGGTCAGCCATGGGCCCGACGTGCGCATCCGTGTGGCGACAGGTGTGGTGTCGGGGGCTGTGCCTGCGCTGCTGCTCATGTGGCTGATCACCCTCTTGTATGCCAGGGTGCTGGAGCGAGAAGGGCGCGTCGACGCTGATGCTTTGGACATGCTCAGTGGTGCATCCATCGGCGAGACCACGGCTTTTGCGCGCATCTGGAAAGGCCAGACGCAACTGGCCTGGCGTTCTGCCTTGCTCACCCTGCTGGTGTTGAGCGTGCTGGTGGGCGTGTGTGTGTCCTTGTCGGGTGCTTACCATGTGCTGGGCACCGACCGCACGGGCAACGATGTGCTCTATCAGTCCATCAAGAGCGTGCGTACGGCCTTCGTCATTGGCTCGCTGGCCACCATCGCCACTTTGCCTTTGGCCTTGTTGCTGGGCATTGCCGCCGGCTACTTCAAAGGCTGGGTGGACGATGCCATCCAGTACCTTTACACCGTGCTGTCCTCTGTGCCCAACATCCTGCTGATTGCAGCCTGCGTGCTGATGGCTCAGGTCTTCCTGGACAAGCACCCTGAGCTGTTCGAGACCGGCCTGGAGCGCGCTGACCTCAAGATCTTCCTGCTCTGCATCATCCTGGGTTTGACAGGGTGGGCGGGCCTGTGCCGCTTGCTGCGTGCCGAGACGCTCAAGCTTCGGGAGCTGGAATACGTGCAAGCCGCCACGGCCTTCGGGGCTGGGCCCTGGCGCATCATGCGCAGGCACATCCTGCCCAATGTGATGCACCTGGTGCTGATCACCACGGTCCTGGAGTTCTCCAGCCTGATCCTTTACGAGGCCGTGTTGTCCTACGTAGGCGTGGGGGTCGATCCTTCCATGCAAAGCTTTGGCGGCATGATCAACCAGGCGCGTGTCGAGATGTCTCGCGACCCGGTGGTGTGGTGGTCGTTCGCAGCCGCTTTCGTGTTCATGGTGGCCATCGTGCTGGCCGCCAACTTGTTGGCTGACGCCGTGCGCGATGCCTTTGATCCGCGTGCCCGTGTGCACCGCCCATGGCGCGCCTTGGCGCTGCAAAGGAGGCCGCATGCTGGCGCTTGAAGATGTGCAGGTGCTGCTCGATGCCGACGCCGGCCTGGTGCGCGCGCTCGATGGCTTGAGCTTGACCCTGCAGCGTGGCGAGACCTATGCCTTGGTGGGCGAATCTGGCTGCGGCAAGAGCATGACGGCCCTGGCCCTGATGCGCCTGCTGCCTGAGAACGGCGGCATCGGGCGTGGCCGCGTGCTGCTCGACGGCGACACCAACCTGCTGGCCTTGCCCGAGTTCGAGATGCGCCGCATCCGCGGTGGCCGCGTGGGCATCATCTTTCAGGAGCCGGCCACCAGCTTGAATCCAGTGATGCGCGTGGGTGATCAGATCGTTGAGTCCATCGAGGCGCACACGGCCTTGCGTGGCGAGGCCGCTCGCGCCAAGGCCATCGAATGGCTGCAGCGCGTGGGCATCCCCGAGCCAGAACGCCGCATCGACAGCTACCCCTTCGAGATGAGCGGCGGCCAAAAACAGCGCGTCATGATCGCCATGACCTTGGCGGCTGAGCCCGATTACCTCATCGCCGACGAACCCACCACCGCACTGGATGTGACCATTCAGAAGCAGGTGCTGGATCTGTTGCGAGACCTGCAGCGTGAGCGCCAAGTGGGTTTGTTGCTGATCACGCACGACCTGGCCGTGGTGGCCTCCATGGCCCAGCGTGTGGCTTTGATGTATGCCGGGCAGATCGTCGAAGAGGCACCCGCCGAGGCCTTCTTTCGCCAGCCACAGCACCCTTATGCGCGCCTGCTGCTGCAAGCCTTGCCTGATGCCGATCGGCGTGGTCAGCCCCTGGTGTCCATTGGCGGCACCGTGCCGCCCTTGTGGCAGCATTTTGAAGGTTGCCGCTTTGCGCCACGGTGTGACCGGGTGCAAGCTCGTTGCCACACCGCAGCGCCCTTGCTGGAAGGCCAGGCCCACAAGGTGCGGTGCTGGTTCTCGCTGGCGGCCGATCTCACACAGCGGCCGGCGCCACAGCCCATGGTGCCGGGAACAGGGGCTCCTGCCTTGTCCGCAACGAGCCAGCCGTCTGTGCTGTCGGTTCGGGGCTTGTCGGTGCAGTTCCGCTCGGGCGGTGGTCTGTGGCGCCAACCGCGTGTGTTCGATGCCGTCAGCGACGTGAGCTTCGATTTGCACGCTGGCCAGACCCTGGCCCTGGTGGGCGAATCCGGTTGCGGCAAGACCACCACAGGCCGTGCCATCGTTCAGTTGCTGCGTGCCCAGCCACAGATCGCTGTGAAGGGCAAGGCCCTGTGGCAAGGCCCTTCAGGCTCAGCGCAAGATCTGTTCACCCTGCAGGGCGATGCACTGCGCCATGCCCGGCGGGCCGTGCAGATGGTGTTTCAAGACCCGTTTGCATCCTTGAACCCGCGCATGCGCGTGGCTGACATCCTCGAAGAGGGCTTGTTGACGCTGCGGCCCGAGTGGTCGGCCGCGCAACGCCTGGAACGCGTGGCAGCCTTGATGGACCGCGTGGGCTTGAGGGCCGATGCATTGAACCGTCACCCCCACGAGTTTTCCGGGGGGCAGCGCCAGCGCTTGGCCATTGCACGTGCCTTGGCGGTTGAACCCACGGTGTTGGTGTGCGATGAGCCCACCTCGGCGCTGGATGTGTCGGTGCAGGCTCAGATCCTGAACCTGCTGCGTGAGTTGCAGGAACAACTCGGACTGGCATTGCTTTTCATCACGCACAACATGGGTGTGGTGTCTTACCTGGCCGATCAGGTCGCGGTGATGAAACTGGGGCGGATTGTCGAGCAAGGCCCTGCCAGCCAAGTCCTGGGCGCGCCAACGCACGACTACACGCGCACCTTGCTGGCGGCAGTACCCCGTCGGCCCTGATCAGATGCCCATCTTGCCCAGGCTGTCGATCATCTGACGCATGCTGCTGACCAGCATGGGGT
>JBEANX010000091.1:0-2817 GCA_041165245.1 Pseudomonadota bacterium | reverse complement strand
CGGCTGGCGTGTTGTTGTAGATCATCATCACGGCCACCGGCTTGTTGGGCATGTCCGGGTTGTTGGCGTGGAACTCCATGAGTGCGGCCAGGTCCGACATGCCCATGTCGTAGGTGCCCGAGGCCACCCGTGACACGGTGGCGCCTGAACCACTGCCCGCGTCGATGCTCACATCCAGGCCCTGGGCCTTGAAGTAGCCCTTGGCGGCGGGCACCAGGAACAAGGCCGAGGGGCCTTCAAAACGCCAGTCCAGCTGGAACTTCAAGGGGGTCTCTGCGTGCACCACCTTGGGCAGTGCGGCGCACACGGTCAGTGCAGCGGCCAGGGCAGCCTGGGCGATCCAGGGGCGGCGGGAGATCAAACGCGCGTTCATTTCAGGCAGGCTCCAGAAGGTGAAAACTGTATACAGTTCTGTGTGCAGCAAGAAGCGTGCGCACTTTGCCCGGCCGGCTCAGGCACTCGTCGCTGTGGCCCGATAAAATGTGCTCCCATCCAGACAGCGCTGCCGAAGGTCACTGAGGCGGCGCTGTTGCTTTTTTCTGCCCTGGGGGCTTGCCGCTGTGTCTGATCGCTTGTTCGTTGCTTCGCAATATGTTTTGCCCAAAGTGGCCCTGACCGCCAATGCGGGCCGTTTGGCCAACATCCAGGGCGGGCCGCTGACCACCCGCTTCATCGAGTGGTTTGTGCGCAGGTATGGCGTCAACATGCAGGAAGCGGCCAACCCTGACATGGCCAGCTACGCCAGCTTCAACGAGTTTTTCAGCCGCCCGCTCAAGGCCGGCGCGCGCCCTTTGGCGCAGAGCGACTGGGTGAGCCCGGTCGATGGCGCCATCAGCCAGTTCGGCGCCATCCAGGCGGATCAGATCTTTCAGGCCAAAGGCCATCAATACACCACGCGCGCCCTGGTGGGCGGTGATGCCGCGCTGGCCGCTCAGTTCCAGGATGGCCATTTCGCCACCCTGTACCTCAGCCCGAAGGACTACCACCGCATCCACATGCCTTGTGCAGGCCGCCTGACGCGCATGATCTACGTGCCCGGTGAGTTGTTTTCGGTGAACCCGGCCACGGCGCGTGGCGTGCCCGGCCTGTTTGCCCGCAACGAGCGCGTGGTCTGCGTGTTTGACACGCCCTATGGCCCCATGGTGCTGACCCTGGTGGGCGCCACCATCGTGGGCAGCATGGCCACCACGTGGCACGGCATCGTCAACCCGCCTCGCACCCGCAAGGTGCGCGAGTGGCGCTATGAAGGCCAAGCCATCGACTTCAAGCAAGGCGACGAGATGGGGCGCTTCCTGCTGGGCTCCACGGTGGTGATGCTCTTCCCCAAGGGCGGCATGCGCTTCAACCCCAATTGGCAGGCCACTGGTGGCATTCTCATGGGCGAGGCCATGGCCAGCCGGGCCTGAGTTCACATCGCCTCATTCGCCGGGCGCTGAACCGGCGGGTGCATCTGGCGACCAGTCCAGTGAGCGCTGGCTGTGGAACACACGCTGCTCGCCGGTCACGGGGTCTGTGAACGCCAAGCTGCGTGCCAGCAGTTGCAAGGGCCGGCTGAAAGCAGGCGCCACATCGAGAGGCAGTTCTGGCTGCAAGACCGGGTAGATCTGGTCGTGGCAGATGGGCATGCCCAGGGCGTGCAGTTGTGCCCGCAGTTGGTGCTTGCGGCCCGTGACAGGGCTCAGGCGGAAATGGCCCAGGCCATCGCGCTGTTCGATCAGCTCGATCAGGGTTTCGGCATTGGGCTCACCCTCGACCGTCTGCATGGCCATGAAGCGCTCGCTCTCTTGCAAGTGGCTGCGGTAACGCATGGGCAGTGCCACTTCAGGGTTGATTGGGGCAATGGCCTCGTAAACCTTGTGCACGGCGCGCTCTCTGAACAGGCCCTGGTAGGCATGGCGGTCCTGCGGGCGAACGCTGAAAGCCACCAGACCCGCGGTTTCGCGGTCAATGCGGTGGATGGGCACGAGCGTGTCCAGCCCCAAGCGCTTTTTGAGCCGCACCAGCAAAGTCTGCTGCACATAGCGGCCTTTGGGCGTGACCGGCAGGAAGTGCGGCTTGTCAGCCACCACCAGGTGTTCGTCTTGAAAGACGATGCCCTCCTCGAAAGGGATGGGGTGCTCGAAGCTCAAGGCACGCCAGTAGTACAGCTTGCGGTGGGCGGCAAACGGGGCCGAGGGCCACACGGGCTGACCCTTGGCATCGAGCACATCGCCCGCAGTCATGCGGGCTTGCCAGGCATCACGGCCAACGGCGGGGATGCGCTCGGACAGAAAGTCCAGCATGAGCGGCCAGGTGCCTGCAGGCGTGGCCACACAGCTGGGGCTGACACCATCGCGGGTCGGCAGCATGGCGCGCCGCCTCAGTCGTCTTGATCGGGTGCCTGACCCGACTTGGGCGTGACCGAATCCAGCCGCTTGGCGCGCACCAGACGCCAAGCCTCGTCGGGCGCCTCGTTGTAGACCTGTTCGACCGTGGTGGGTGTTTCGTGCAGGTGGGTGTCAATGGCCACGCGGTTGTCAAAGACAAAGCACTCGCCTTCCCAGTCGCGGTCGGCGTCGGGCAGGGTCTGGAAATAGCTGACGATGCCGCCGTCGAGCTGGAACACCTCCAGGCCCAGGTCGTTCTGCATCCAGGCGCTGGTTTTTTCGCAGCGGATGCCGCCCGTGCAGTACATGGCCACGCGCTTGCCCTCGGCCTTCCATTGCGGGGCTTGTGCCTGCAGGTAGCTGGGGAAGTCGCGGAAGTTGTCGACTTTGGGGTCGATGGCGTTTTTGAAGCGGCCCAGGCGGTATTCGAAGTGGTTGCGGTTGTCGATCA
>JBEANX010000090.1:0-4138 GCA_041165245.1 Pseudomonadota bacterium | reverse complement strand
CACGGTGGCAGCCACTTCCTCAGCCTTGTACGGGTCCCCCGGCTTGACGGTGACCAGGTTGCGGAACTCTTCGTCCTTGCCCAGGTAATCACCCTCCAGCTTGACGCTGGTCACCGTGTATTTGATGCCTTCAACGATGTTGACGGCGATCGAGATGTCTTGCTTGTCAGGCGAGATGGAAACCTGTGTCGACTCGATGCGGAAGTCGAGGTAGCCGCGGTTCTGGTAGTACGCACGGATGGTTTCCAGATCAGCGTTGAGTTTGGCACGCGAGTACTGGTCAGACTTGGTGTACCAGCTCAGCCAGCCGCCCGTCTGCAACTCCATTTGCGAGCGCAAGGTGCTCTCAGAGAAAGCCTGCGTGCCCGTGATGCGGATGTTTCGGATCTTGGCCACATCGCCTTCCACCACCGAGAAGGTCACGTTGATGCGGTTCTTCTCAACGGGGGTGATGGTGGTGACCACCTCGGCGCCATACAAGCTGCGTGTCAAATACTGGCGCTTGAGTTCCTGCTCGGCGCGATCCGCCTGAGCGCGGTCAAAAGGCAGGCCTTCGCCAATGCCGACATCGCGCAGAGCCTTGACCAGGATGTCCTTGTCGAACTCCTTGGTGCCAGTGAACTCGACCTTGGCGATCACAGGGCGTTCTTCCACCACCACCACGACCACGCCGCCATCGATCTGGATGCGCACGTCCTTGAACAGGCCCGTGCCGAACAGGGCGCGCAGGCCGGCAGCGCCCTTGTCGTCGGTGTAGGTGTCACCCACGCGGAAAGGCAGGGAGCCGAACACCGTGCCTGCATCAGCACGCTGCAGGCCCTCGATGCGGATGTCCTTGAGCACAAAGGGCTCGACGGCCCAGGCCGACAAGTGAGAGAGGGTCGCCACCAGCGCAGCAACGAGGGTCGGCTTGAGCCGATGGGGGTTCAGCGAGGAAAATGGCATCGGGGTTCAGTGCATGCCCAGCAAGCGGGCGAAATCGTTGTAAAGGGCCAGTGACATCATCAAAAACATGACGGCCAAGCCGCCTCGCTGCAGCCTTTCAAGCCACAGCTCGGAGACTGGCCGTCCGGTCACGCCTTCGAAAAGATAATACATGAGGTGACCGCCATCCAGAACCGGCAGCGGCAACAGGTTGAGCACCCCAAGGCTGACACTGACCACCGCCAGGAAACCGAGGTAGTAGCCCAAGCCCAGTTGGGCCGATTGGCCCGCGTACTCAGCGATGCTCAAAGGGCCGCTCAGGTTCTTGAGGGACGCTTGGCCCACCACCATCTTGCCCAGCATCTGCACGGTGGCTGCTGACATGTCCCAGGTGCGACTCACTGCCGCGCTCAAGCCATCAACGAAGCCATATTGGACCGTGACTTTCTCTGGTGCAGCACCGACCTCGGCCATGATGCGCACGCGACGTTGATCACCCTCTTGCTTGACGACGGGCGTGAGCGTGACTTGCAAACGCTGACCACCCCGGTCTATGCCCAATTGCAAGGGCTTGGCGGGGCCAGACGGTGCACTCTCCAGAATCCAGCGACGCACAGTGGCGGCATCAGGCGCCGCACGGCCATCGAGTGAGGTGATGCGGTCGCCCGACTTCAAACCTGCGGCTTCGGCGGGGCCGCCTTCAAACACTTTGCCCACCAGGGGTGGCGTGTAGGGGCCTGCGATGCCCACGCGCTCGAACAAGCGGGCATCGACGTCTTTGGTGCTGATGCTCGAGGTGGCCAGCACCAATTCAGTGGTGCTGCCATTGGCGCGGCGCACTTGCAGGCGAAGGTCTTCGCCATTGACCACAGCTTGTGTGAGTTGCCACTGCAGATCCGACATCGATTGCAAAGGCTGCCAGACGCCTGCAACGGCAGAGCCAGAAGACTCCGCACTTGCGGCACCTGCTGACGCAAGCCCCGGCTGCACGGCAACGGCCAGCACCTCATCGCCAGCGCGCATGTCAGCCTTGGCAGCCAGCGAAGCCGCCACGGGCTCGGCCAAACGGGGGCGCAACTCTTCCACGCCCATCCAGTTGACAACGGCGTACAGCAGCACGGCCAGCGCCAAGTTGGCCAAAGGCCCGGCCGCGACGATGAAGGCGCGTTGCTTCAAGGTTTTTTGCGTGAAGGCGCGTGAAAGCTCAGCCGAAGGGACAGCACCCTCGCGCTCGTCGAGCATCTTGACGTAGCCACCCAAGGGAAGCGCAGACACCACGAACTCGGTCTCACCCTTTTGGCGTGACCACAGCACGCGGCCAAAGCCCACCGAAAAGCGAATCACCTTCACATCACAGGCCACCGCAGCGCGGTAATGCCCGTATTCATGGATCACCACCAGAATGGCGATGGTGACCAGAAAAGCCAGCACCGTGGTCAACATGTTCCTGCTCCAGAGGTGGGCATCAAAAGCCCAGAGTGCAGATGCTCGGCATGGTACTTCACCCGCCAGGCTTGAAGGTCAGAGCGCCATGCAAAGGCAGCGCTCACGCCACGCGGCCGATCTGCTGGGCCGCCACCGCACGGGCTTGTCCATCAAGCGCCAACAAGGCCTCGACCGAGGCGGCCATGCCCGCGGAAAGCGGCAAGGCAGCCAAGGTCGCCGCATTGACAGCGTGGATGCGGTCAAAGCGCAGACGGCCTTGCAGGAAAGCCTCGACGGCCACCTCATTCGCGGCATTGAGCACGCAGGTCGAGCCATCGGGGCCCAGCAAGGTGTCCCAGGCCAGCTGCAGGCCCGGGTAGCGCTCGGGGTTGGGCGCATCAAAGGTCAGCGCCTTGAGCGAGAGAAAATCGAGAAGATCAGCGCCCGATTCAATGCGCTCAGGCCATGAAAGGCCGTAAGCAATGGGCACGCGCATGTCGGGCGTACCCAACTGCGCCAGCACCGAGCGGTCGCGACACACCACCATCGAATGGATGATGCTTTGAGGATGAAGCACCACCTTGATCTGCGCCGGCTGCAGGTTGAACAGCCATCGCGCTTCGATGACTTCCAAGGCCTTGTTCATGATCGTGGCCGAATCGACCGAGATCTTGCGCCCCATGACCCAGTTGGGGTGGGCGCAGGCCTGATCGGGCGTGATGTTGGCAAAGGTTTGAGGGTCGCGGTCGCGGAAAGGGCCACCCGAGGCCGTCAGCACGATGTGATCGATGCGCTGAGCCCAGGTGCTGCGGTCTTCCGGCAAGCACTGAAAGATGGCCGAATGCTCGCTGTCAATGGGCAGCAAGGTCGCACCGCCCTCCTCCACGGCCTGCATGAACAAGGCGCCGCCCACCACCAGGGCCTCCTTGTTGGCCAGCAGCAGACGCTTGCCAGCGCGTGCTGCAGCCAGGCACGGAGCCAGACCCGCTGCACCGACGATGGCGCCCATCACCACAGACACCTCAGGGTGTGAGGCCATCTCGCACATGGCTTGTTCGCCGGCCAGCACTTGTGTGGGCACGCCGTGAGCAGACAAAGCTTCGCGCAAGGATTTCGCAGCGGCCTCAGAGGCCATCACCGCAAACGAGGGGCGCCATTGGATGCATTGGGCCAACATCTCATCCACACGCCGGCCACCGGCCAGCGCGAAGACTTCAAACCGCCCGGGGTGGCGCGCGATGACGTCCAAGGTGTTGGTGCCAATCGAGCCCGTGGCCCCCAGCACGCACACTTTCTGAATCTGCATGGGTGTCAATGTCATGGCCACTCAACCGTGGCACAAAGTGGTCAAGGCCAAAGAAACGGGCAACACAGGCAACAAAGCATCGATGCGGTCCAGCACGCCGCCATGTCCGGGCAGCAACTGGCTGCTGTCCTTGGCACCGGCCTGGCGCTTGACCAGCGATTCAAACAAATCGCCGACCACGCTCAAGGCGGTCAACAGCAAGACGGCCAGCACCAGCCCCACCGGGCCCAAGCCACGCAGCAAGTGGCTGTACAGGCTGGGGGAATCAAGCACCAAGCTGCGATCGGCCCAGATCCACACGGCGCTGAGCAGCAGTGTGGCGCAAGCGCCCGCCACGACGCCTTCCCAGCTCTTGCCAGGGCTGATGGTGGGGGCCAGCTTGCGTTTGCCAAATTGGCGGCCACCAAAGTAGGCACCAATGTCAGCCGCCCACACCAGGCACATCGTCGACAAGAGGTAATTGAGACCTTGCAACTTGGCCTC
>JBEANX010000089.1:0-9842 GCA_041165245.1 Pseudomonadota bacterium | reverse complement strand
CCTATATGGAGGCCGAGAAGGCCGGCCAGGTGCGCAAGGCCAACGGCAAGATCGTCATGGCCACCGTCAAGGGCGACGTGCACGACATCGGCAAGAACATCGTCACGGTGGTTCTGCAGTGCAACAACTTCGAAGTGGTCAACATGGGCGTCATGGTGGCCTGCAAGGACATCCTCGACAAAGCCAAAGAGGTGGGCGCCGACATCATTGGCCTCTCAGGCCTGATCACGCCGTCTCTTGAAGAGATGCAGTACGTGGCCGCCGAGATGGAGCGCGACGAGTACTTCCGCTCGCGCAAGACGCCGCTGCTGATCGGTGGCGCCACCTGCTCGCGCGTGCACACCGCCGTGAAGATCGCGCCCCACTACAGCGGGCCTGTTGTCTATGTGCCCGATGCCTCGCGCGCCGTGGGCGTGTGCTCCGAGCTGCTCAGCCCTGAGCGCCAAGAGGCTTACATCGCCGAGCTGAACACCGACTACGAGACCGTGCGCCAGCAGCACGCCAACAAGAAGGCCACACCCATGGTGAGCCTGGCTGAGGCCCGTGCCAACAAGGCCAAAGTGAACTTTGACGCACCTGCCGTGCCTCGCTTCCTGGGCCGCCGCGTGTTCAAGAACCAGGACCTGGCCGAGCTCGTGCCCTTCATCGACTGGGGCCCCTTCTTCCAGACGTGGGACTTGGCCGGCCCCTTCCCTGCCATCTTGGATGACGAGGTGGTGGGCGAGGAGGCCAAGCGCGTCTATGCCGATGCCCAGGCCATGCTCAAGAAGCTGGTGGAAGGCCGCTGGCTGACCGCGCACGGCGTGATTGGCCTCTACCCCGCCAACGTGGTCGACAGCGACGTGATCGAGGTCTACCGCGATGAAGCGCGTGAGCACGTGCTGATGCAATGGCAGCCCCTGCGCATGCAGAGCGAGCGCCCAGTGGTCGATGGGGTGAAACGCCCCAACCGCTCGCTGGCCGACTTCGTCGCACCCAAAGGCACGACCAAGGATTACATCGGCTTGTTCGCCGTGACCGCCGGCTTGAACATCGAGAAGAAAGAGGCGGAGTTCATGGCCCACCATGATGACTACTCGTCCATCATGCTCAAGGCCCTGGCTGACCGCCTGGCCGAGGCCTTTGCCGAGCGCATGCACCAGCGCGTGCGCACCGACTTCTGGGGTTATGCGCCTGACGAAACCTTGGACAACGTGGCCCTGATCAAGGAGCAGTACCGCGGCATCCGCCCGGCACCGGGCTACCCCGCCTGCCCTGACCACACCGTCAAGCGCGCCATGTTCGAAGTGCTCGATGCGCACGAGGTGCACATGCACCTCACCGAGAGCCTGGCCATGATGCCGGCCGCCAGCGTGAGCGGCTTCTACCTGGCCCACCCCGAGGCCGCCTACTTCAACGTGGGCAAGATCGGTGGAGACCAGGTGGACGACTGGGCGCAGCGCCAAAGCCTCAGCCTGGCCGAGGCAGAGCGGGCCTTGTCACCCAACCTGTGAACAAATTTCGAATCAGACGTTTACAAATGCTGCACCTCTGATTCACCTGCAGCGTAGCCTTCGTGTCACGCTGGCGCACCTTTGTTGACAGGTGCTGAACTGACGGCGCCGACCCTGTGCGCATGCCAGCAGTTCACCCCCCCTCGCCCGCCTGGGCCCATTGCCCCAGCCCCAGCCGCTGGCGCCATTCAGCGCTGCTGAGCCCCCTTCTTGTGGCCTTGCTGACCCTGAGCGCCTGTGGGGGCGGCAACAGCGGCGGCGGCGGCCCGGTCATCACCAAACCCCAAAGCGAGGCCGAGGCCGCACGCTTCTTGGTGCAAAGCACCTTCGGCCCCACGCCGGCGGATGTCAATCAAGTGATGACCCAAGGCTTCGAGCCCTGGATCGATGCGCAACTGACCACACCGCTGGGCATCAGCCATGTGGGTTTGGCACGTGTTTCGCAACAGGTCAGCCAAGCCAAGAACATCGGGAACACCGAAGTGGTACAGAGTTGGTGGACCCATGCGGTGACCGACCCTGCACAGCTGCGCCAACGCGTGGCCTTTGCGCTGTCAGAGATCTTCGTGGTGTCTTCCATGGATGGCACGCTCTCGGGCAACGGCCTGCTGCTGGCGAGCTACATGGACATGCTCACCGATGGCATCGACGGCTCGCACCGCCAGTTGCTGGAGAACGTGGCACTGCACCCCGCCATGGGCATCTACCTCTCGCACCGGGGCAACCGCAAGGAAGACCCAAAGAGCGGCCGCATCCCCGATCAGAACTTCGCGCGCGAAGTGATGCAGTTGTTCTCGATCGGGCTGTACCAGCTCAACGCCGATGGCACGCAAAAGCTGCTCAACAACAAGCCCATCGAGACCTACACGCCTGAGGACGTGCGCGGGCTTTCCAAGGTGTTCACGGGTTTCAGCTGGTCTGTTCCCCCAGGCAAGGAAGGCCTGAGCTGGGACAAATGCTTCTTCCGCAACAGCGCTTGCCAGGACGAGAGCCAACTGACCAGCCCCATGCGGGCTTACTTTGACCCCAAGGTGCCGCTCACCTCGGACGCCAACCCGCACGACAGCGGCCCCAAGACGGCGCCCTCCCTGGGCCTGAGCTTGCCGGCCCGCCTCGACCCAATGGCCGACCTGCGCGACGCGCTCGACGCCCTGGAGCGCCATGAGAACACGGCCCCCTTCTTTTGCAAGCAGCTCATCCAGCGTCTGGTGACCAGCAACCCCAGCCCCACCTATGTCGCAGATGTGGTGGGCGTGTACAAGGCCAATGGTGGTGCCATCAAGCCGGTGGTCAAGGCCATCTTGATGCACACCGAAGCGCGCCAATTGGGTGGCCAGGACATCGCCCGCTACGGCAAGCTGCGCGAGCCCCTGCTGCGCATGACGCACCTGCTGCGCGCCCTGCCCCACAGGTCAGACAACGCGGCCAGCGCCAGCGCCGCAGGCTTGGCGCCCTACTACCTCTTTGGCGAGACCGACAACGCCGGCACCTCGCTGGGCCAGACACCCTTGCGCGCCCCGTCGGTGTTCAACTTCTTCCGCCCCGGCTACGTGCCCGCACAAACCCAATTGGGGCAGGAAGGCCGCGTGGCGCCCGAACTGCAAACCACCAGCGAGACCTCGGTGATCGGCTACGCCAACCTGATGGCCGATGTGCTCAACAATGGCACAGGCTCAGGCAACAGCTTCACCAAAAAGCGCGACGTGCAGTTTGATTACAGCAGCCTGGATGCACTGGCCGCCACACCTGCCGCCCTGATCGACAGAGCATCGAAGCTGCTGCTCAACCGGGACACGGCGCCCGAGCCCCTGCGCACCACCGCCATCAACGTCATCGACAAGATGGCCAACAAGAATGCCAACGACCGCAAGCTGCGCATCCAGGCTGCACTGCTGCTGGTCACCGTTTCACCTGAGTTCACGGTGCAGCAATGAACCACAAACCCTTTCAAAGCCCCGCCAGCCGCCGCGCCTTCCTGCAGCACGTCGCTGGGTTTTCCACCCTGGGTGCGGCGGGCCCCATGGCCTTGGGCCTGAGCGCCTTGAGCAAGGCCTCGGTGGCAGCGGCCAGCGATGACTACAAGGCCCTGGTGTGCCTCTTCATGTACGGCGGCAACGATGCCTTCAACACCGTGCTGGCCACCGACAGCACCTCCTGGACGCACTACAACAACCACCGCAACCCCAAGTCGCGCAACCCTTCTGACCCCAGTATTTCAATTGCCCTGCTGCCTGCGAACACCCCGGCTGCGTCTGGGGCCACCAAGGGCTCGCCAGAGTACCTGGGCGGCGTTCTGGACATCGCCCACTCAGGCCGTGCCACTGCCAGCACCCTGGCCCTGCACCCCAGCCTGGCCAAGGCGAAAAGCCTCTACGCTGATGGCAGGCTGGCGGTGGTGGCCAACATCGGCACCTTGAACCGACCGCTCACCAAAGCCGAATACAACGACTCGAAGGTGATCAAGCCGGCCAAGCTGTTCTCGCACAATGACCAGCAATCGATGTGGCAATCGTTTGCGCCCGAAGGCGCACCTCACGGCTGGGGTGGCCGCATGGGCGACTTGCTCATGAGCTTGAATGGTCAAGGCCTGAACGCGGCCGACCAATTGCTGGTGCAGCGCTCCTTCACCTGCATCACGCCCACCAATGCGGCCGTGTGGCTCACAGGCAAGACCGACACCAGCTTCCCACCGAGCCTGAACACGCTGCAATTGCAAACCAGCGCCTCGGGTCTGATCGGCCTGGGCAATGGCTCGAGCATCTACGGCAATGCCAAGCTGTTTGAAGCCGTGTCGTCGGTGATGAACCCGGTGGCACCCAACAACCTGATGGCCAAGGCCCAACAAGAACTGGTCGACCGCGCCCTGCGTGCCAATGTGCTGCTGGGCAGCAAGCTGCCCCGCATGGGCCAGCTGCCTTGGGGTTCGGCGGGCATCACCAACCCCAACAACGACACCTTGCTTCAGTACACCAGCCCACTGGATGGCAAACCCCGCTTCAACAACCTCGCCTTGCAGCTGCAGATGGTGGCCCGCTTGATCCAGGCCAACCAGGCCGGCGGGCTCAACCTCAAGCGGCAGGTCTTCATGGTGGGCTTTGGTGGCTTTGACAACCACGACAACCAGAACCAGGAGCACGCCGACCGCATGGCCCAACTGGACCATGCGCTTCAGTACTTTGACAACGTGCTGGGCAACATGCCCGGTGGGGTCGATCGCCGCAGCCAAGTCACCACCTTCACGGGCTCTGACTTTGGCCGCACCTTCACCAACAATGGCGACGGCACCGACCACGGCTGGGGCGGCCACCATGTCGTGATGGGCGGCGCGGTCAAAGGTAGCGAGGTCTATGGCAAGTTCCCGTCTTACAGCACTGCCACAGACAAGGGCGTGTTCGACAGCCCCAACCAGATCGGCAACGGCAGCCTGTTGCCCACCACCTCGGTGGACCAACTGGCCTTCACGCTGGGGCGCTGGATGAAGGTGCCCGACGGCGATCTGCGAAGCATCTTGCCCAACCTGGCGCAGTTCAATGCCAGCGAACAAGACCTGGGTTTCATGGCCTGAGGCCCACAGAAGGCTCAGGCGGCTGTTTTCCTTGCCAGCAAAGGCTTGAGGTAACGCCCCGTGAAGCTCTCCGCACACTCGGCCAGCTGCTCGGGCGTGCCGGCCATGAGCAAAGTGCCGCCGCCAGAGCCGCCTTCAGGGCCCATGTCGATCACCCAGTCGGCGGTTTTGATCACATCCAGGTTGTGCTCGATGATGACGATGGTGTTGCCCGCTTCACGCAGTTGGTGCAGCACCTTGAGCAGCAAGGCGATGTCATGGAAATGCAGGCCCGTGGTGGGCTCATCGAGGATGTAGAGCGTGCGGCCCGTGTCGCGCTTGCTCAGCTCCAGCGCCAGCTTCACGCGTTGCGCTTCACCGCCTGACAAGGTCGTGGCGCTCTGGCCCAGGCGGATGTAGCCCAGGCCCACATCCATCAAGGTTTGCAGCTTGCGGGCCAGGCTGGGCACGGTGCTGAAGAAGGCCAAGGCGTCTTCCACCGTGAGCTGCAGCACCTCGTGGATGTTCTTGCCCTTGTACTGCACGTCGAGCGTTTCTCGGTTGTAGCGCTTGCCGGCGCATACATCGCAAGGCACGTACACATCGGGCAGGAAGTGCATCTCCACCTTGATCACGCCGTCGCCCTGGCAGGCCTCGCAGCGGCCACCGGCCACGTTGAAGGAGAAGCGCCCGGCGCCATAGCCTCGCTCGCGGGCCGTGTTCATGTCGGCCATCAATTCGCGAATGGGCGTGAACAGGCCGGTGTAGGTGGCGGGGTTGCTGCGCGGCGTGCGGCCAATGGGGCTTTGGTCCACATTGATGACCTTGTCGAACAGCTCCAGGCCTTCGATCTCATCGTGCGGTGCGGGCTCCATGTGGCTCTGGTAGAGCTTCTTGGCCACGGCCGCATACAAGGTGTCGTTGACCAGCGTGGACTTGCCCGAGCCCGACACGCCCGTCACGCAGGTGAGCAGGCCTTGGGGGATCTCGGCCGTGACGCCCTTGAGGTTGTGGCCGCGGGCATTGACGATGCGCAGGCGTGGGGTCTCAGGCGTCATGGCGCGGCGCTCGCGCGGCACGTCAATGCGCAGCACACCCGCGAGGTACTTGCCCGTGAGGCTCTCGGGGTTGTGCAGCACTTCTTCGGGCGTGCCTTGGGCCAGCACACGGCCGCCATGCACGCCGGCACCGGGGCCCATGTCGACCACGTGGTCGGCGGCGCGGATCATGTCTTCGTCGTGTTCGACCACGATCACGCTGTTGCCCAGGTCACGCAGGTGGCGCAAGGTGCCAATGAGGCGGTCGTTGTCGCGCTGGTGCAGGCCGATGCTGGGCTCGTCCAAAACGTACATCACGCCCGTCAGGCCTGAGCCGATCTGCGAGGCCAGGCGGATGCGCTGGGCCTCGCCGCCCGAGAGGGTGTCGGCACTGCGGTCCAGGCTGAGGTAGTTCAGGCCCACGTCGTTCAGGAAGCGCAGGCGCGATCGGATCTCGGCCACCACCTTGGCCGCGATCTCGGCCTTGGCGCCCACCAACTGCAAGCTGCTGAAGTAGGCATGAGCCTCGGCCAAGGTGCTGCCTGCGATCTCGTAGATGGCGCGCTGGTCACCCGTCACAGCGTCATGCAGCTTCACGCAACGGGCTTCGGTGCGCAGACGCGTGCCGTGGCAATCAGGGCAAGCCTTGGGCTGCTGATAGCGGCCAAGCTCTTCCCGCACGGCAGATGATTCGGTCTCTTTGAAGCGCCGCTCAAAGTTGGGGATGATGCCCTCGAAGGCATGGTGGCGCTTGACCTTGCGCTTCTTGACCACGCCGCCTTGCGAAGGGCCATCGGCCTCGTAGGTGAACTCGATCTCCACCGGCGCCGAGCCATAGAGCATGACGTGCTGGAACTCGGGCGGCAGGTCCTCGAAAGCCTGCTCGACATCGACGTCGTAGTGCTTGCCCACGGTCTCGATCATCGAGTAGGTGTAGGGGTTGCGGCGGTCCCAGCCCTTCACCGCGCCACTGCCCAGGCTCAGGCTGGGGAAGGCCACCACACGCAGCGGGTCAAAGGCAATGACCTGACCCAGGCCGTCACAGGTGGGGCAAGCGCCCACCGGCGAGTTGAACGAGAACAGGCGTGGCTCCAGCTCGGCCAGCGAGTAGCTGCAGATGGGGCAGGCAAACTTGGCAGAGAACAGGTGTTCCACGCCAGTGTCCATCTCCTGCACGATCACGCGGCCATCGGCCAGGCGCAAAGCGGCTTCCAGGCTCTCGGCCAGGCGCTGGCCCACATCCGACTTGACCTTCAGGCGGTCAATGACCACGTCGACGTTGTGCTTCTCCTGCTTGCCCAGGGTGGGCAGCTCGGCCACCTCCACGGTCTGGCCATCGACCCGAAAGCGCACATAGCCTTGCGACTGCATCTGCGCAAACAGGTCGGCGTGCTCGCCCTTGCGGTCACGCACCACGGGGGCCAGCACCATCACCTTGGTGTCTTCGGGCAAGGCCAGCACGGCATCGACCATCTGGCTCACGCTTTGCGCTTGCAATGGCTGGCCATGCTCAGGGCAGAACGGCGTGCCTGCGCGCGCAAACAACAGGCGCAGGTAATCATGGATCTCAGTCACCGTGCCCACGGTGGAGCGCGGGTTGTGGCTGGTGGCCTTTTGCTCGATGGAAATCGCAGGCGACAGGCCCTCGATCACGTCCACATCGGGCTTGTCCATCAGCTGCAGGAACTGGCGGGCATAGGCGCTCAGGCTCTCGACATAGCGGCGCTGGCCTTCGGCATAGAGGGTGTCAAAGGCCAGGCTTGATTTGCCCGAGCCCGACAAACCAGTGATGACCACCAGTTCGTGCTTGGGCAGGTCCAGGTCGATGTTCTTGAGGTTGTGCGTGCGAGCCCCACGGATGTGGATGGTCGAGGCCATCAGGGCGTTGCGTGCAGCACGCGAGGCAGCGGCCGAGGTGGGGCGCATGTTCGAGGGCACCTGCAAAAGGTCTGGCGAAGGCACAGACTCAGGAAGCGGCGCGGGGAAAGTCTCGGGGCTGGACATGCGGGGCGGGGTGATCAAGGCGCTGGCAAAGGGGCAACCGAGCATCATACGACGTAGGGCCAGTTCTTGCCAAAAGCGAGGCCGACCGATCACGAGCACCCACACATTCGGGGCCAGAGCCTTGCGCCAAACCCGTCACAATTGGACGCAGTCATCGAATGAATCAGCCAGGAATCTCGCCACAAATGAACCAAACAGAACAACAGTTCTTTGAAGACCTGGAAAAAAAGCTCTGGACTGCCGCCGACAAGCTGCGCTCATCCCTGGATGCCGCCGTGTACAAACACGTGGTGTTGGGCCTGCTGTTTTTGAAGTACGTGTCAGACGCCTTTGAAGAACGGCAGCAAGAACTGGACAAGCAGTTCCGCGACCCCGCCCATGATTACTTCATGGACCCGGCCGACTACCCCGACGACTACGAGGCCAACGTGGCAGCCGAGTTAGAGGTGCGCGACTACTACACCGAGAAGAACGTGTTCTGGGTGCCCTTCGAGGCCCGCTGGCAAACCCTGCGCGACTGCGCCCAACTGCCGCCCAAGGCCCCGCTGCCCTGGAACAAGCCCGGCAAAGACGAGCCCGAAGAAATGCGCACCGTGGGCTGGCTGATCGACAACGCCATGGAGGCCGTGGAGCGCGAGAACCCCAAGCTCAAGAACGTGCTCAACAAGGACTTCGCCCGCACCCAGATCGAAAGCCACAAGCTGGCCGACCTGATTGCCCACTTCTCAGACACGAACTTCACCCAGCCCACTTACAACGGTCAGGTCTTGAGCCTCCAGAGCAAAGACGTGCTGGGCCATGTGTACGAATACTTCCTGGGCCAGTTCGCGTTGGCTGAAGGCAAGAAGGGCGGGCAGTACTACACGCCCAAGAGCATCGTCACCCTCATTGTTGAAATGCTGCAGCCCTTCAAAGGCCGCGTGTATGACCCGGCCATGGGTTCGGGCGGCTTCTTTGTGCAAAGCGAAGAGTTCATTGAGCAGCACAGCGACAAGGCCGCCAAGCAAGGCAAGGCCAGCAAGACCAGCCAGATCAGCGTGTACGGCCAAGAGAGCAACCCCACCACCTGGAAGCTGGCGGCCATGAACATGGCCATCCGGGGTCTGGACTTCAACTTTGGCGGCCAGCCGGGCGATACCCTGCTGAACGACCTGCTCCCCGACCTGCGCGCCGACTACGTGATGGCCAACCCGCCATTCAACATGAAGGAGTGGTGGAACGCCAAGCTGGAAAACGACTGGCGCTGGTTGCCCGGATGCACGCCGCCCCAAGGCAACGCCAACTTTGCCTGGCTGCAGCACATGCTCGCCCACCTGGCCCCTACGGGCAGCATGGCCCTGTTGCTGGCCAATGGTTCAATGAGCAGCAACACCAACAACGAAGGCGAGATCCGCAAAACCTTGGTTGAGCGCGACTTTGTGGAATGCATGGTGGCCCTGCCCGGCCAGTTGTTCACCAACACGCAGATCCCGGCATGCATCTGGTTCCTGACCAAAGACAAAGCCAACGGCTTCAACCTGGACAAAAAGAAGCGAGACCGGCGCGGGCAGTTCTTGTTCATCGATGCCCGCCAGCTGGGCTACATGAAAGACCGCGTGCTGCGTGACTTCACGGGCGATGACATCCAGAAGGTGGCCGACACCTTCCACGCCTGGCAGCACGGCGAAGGCTATGCCGACGTGCCGGGCTTTTGTTATTCGGCCTCGCTGGCGGACATCCGCAAGCATGAGCATGTGCTGACGCCAGGGCGGTATGTGGGGGCCG
>JBEANX010000088.1:0-5022 GCA_041165245.1 Pseudomonadota bacterium | reverse complement strand
CAGCCACGGGCGCAACCGTCAGGCCCAGGCCGACGAACTCGACACTGTGGCTTCTTGGGAGCCCTCAGCCACCCGCATCTTGACCACGGCCGAGCGCGAGGCTTATCACATCTTGCGCAAGGCCTTGCCTGAGCACATGCTGCTGGCTCAGGTGCCTTTGGCGCGGTTTTTGAAAGTGCCCACCCGCAATTCGTACAGTGAGTGGATGCGGCGCGTCGGCTCCTTGTGTGCCGATTTGGTGGTGTGCGATGCCAATGCTCAAGTGGTCGCCGTGGTTGAGATCCGTCAACCCGTGGGCGGCAAGGACCGAGACAGGACTGCGAAACGCCATGCTCGCCTGGACAAGGTGCTGGCCGCAGCCAACATCCCCGTGCACGTCTGGCTGGATGGCGCCTTGCCTGGCCCTGCCGTGGCGCGTGAAACGGTGCTGGGCGGCTCGGTGGTGTTCACCACCAAATCAGGTGCCACCTTGGTGGACACCTCGGCGCTGGAACGCAGCCGTGGCGCCGCTGGAGCGGCTGTGACGGCTGGGGGAGGCCAAGTCGAGGTTGACCTGGACGTCGATGACACCACAGGTGGCGAGGCATCGCGTCGCATGTCCACTTGGTTTGAGTCGGCCCAATCGGGCAACCTGCCACTGGACGAAGCCGGGGTTCGCTGAGAGCGAGCCTGAGTGTCGAGCCGGCCACCGCAGAGCAGCGGCCCCTCGAACAGTCATTCCAACAAGGCGCGAGCAAATTCCCGAGCGTTGAAGGTTTGGAGGTCTTCCAGGCTTTCGCCCACCCCGATGAAATAGACGGGCACGGTGGTGCCCCGCTCGCGTGACCACAGCGCGATGGCCGCCAGCACACCACCCTTGGCCGTGCCATCGAGTTTGGTGACGATCAAACCCGTCACGCCCAGTGCCTCGTCAAACGCCTTGACCTGGGTTAGGGCGTTCTGGCCGGTGTTGCCGTCGATCACGATCAGCACTTCGTGCGGGGCGCTTTCCATGGCCTTGCCGATGACGCGCTTGATTTTTTTCAGCTCGTCCATCAGGTTGATCTGCGTGGCCAGGCGGCCAGCGGTGTCGGCAATGACCACATCACAGCCACGGGCCTTGCCTGCTGACACCGCGTCAAACGTGACGGCGGCAGGGTCGCCACCTTCTTGGCTGACGATCTGCACCTGGTTTCGGTCAGCCCACACGGCCAACTGCTCGCGGGCGGCGGCGCGGAAGGTGTCAGCCGCGGCCAGCAGCACTTGCGCGCCGTGGTCTGACAGGTGGCGCGTGAGCTTGCCAATGGACGTGGTCTTGCCGGCGCCATTGACGCCCGCCACCATGATCACTGTGGGCGTGTGCTGACCAATGGTGAGCGGCTGCTCCAAGGGCTTGAGCAAGTCGGCGATGGCGTCGATCAGCAGTGCTTTGACGGCCGCGGGGTTCGTGGCCTTGGTGTCTTTGACGCGCTGCTTGAGGTCTTTGAGCAGGTGCTCGGTCGCGGCCACACCGGCGTCGGCCATCAGCAGGGCGGCTTCCAACTCTTCGTACAGCGCATCGTCAATTTGCGTACCTGTGAAGACTTGCGCGATGGATGAGCCCGTCTTGCGCAGGCCCGATTTGAGGCGGTCGAGCCAGCTGCGCCGGTCGTTGGGCTTGCGCTGGGTGTCGTCCACCACAGGGCGGTTGTCGACGGCAGGGCCCAGGTCTGGCTCGGGCTGTACCGTGGGTGCGAACGAGCTTGTGGCGGGAGCAAGGGCGGCAGGCGAAGGCGCTGCGGCCAATGGCGAGGGAGAAGCTGCTGGGGCCGGTGCTGGCTCGGCCTTGTCGCCTTGCCCCCAGCCGAGCTTCTTTTTGATGAAACTGAACATGGCCGCATTGTAGGCCGCACCCCTACAATCAGCGGCGTGAAAGCACCTCAGCGCGCGCCAGCCGGCGCCTCAACACGCCCCTCATCCAAACCCCATGAGGACAAGGGCGGCGCCAAGCCCTCCGCACACGCTCGGGCGGCCACCCAAGGTGCGCCACAGCAGGTGCGCATCATTGGCGGTCAGTTCAAACGCTCGCCCCTGGTGGTGCCCGATTGGCCCGGCCTGCGCCCCACACCCAGCCGAGTGCGCGAGACGCTGTTCAACTGGCTGGGGCAAGACCTCTCGGGTTGGCGGGTGCTCGATGCCTTTGCGGGCACTGGGGCCTTGGGGCTGGAGGCTGCCTCACGTGGTGCCACCGACGTCGTGGCCTTGGAGCGCGAGCCCAAGCTGGCACGCCAGATCCAGGCCAATGCGCAAAAACTTGGCGCTCTAGGTTTCATGGCGCATGCTGCTGACGCGCTGGCCTGGATGCAAACCAAGGCCAGGCAAGCGCCCGAGGGCGCGTTTGACCTGATTTTTCTGGATCCGCCGTTCGGTGCAGACTTGTTCGATGCAGCCTTGGTTCAGGCCATGGCATGTGTGCCTTTGGATGGCTGGATCTACCTCGAGGCCGACAACCCCATCGAAGCGCGCGCTGGCTTGCGCTTGCACCGCAAAGACAAAGCGGGCGCTGTGCATTTCCACCTGTTCCAGCGTTGCCTTTCTTGAACCGGCATACTGCCTACAACCAACTTGACGCCATGACTGCCAAGTCCCCCTTGACCGCGATCTACCCCGGCACTTTTGACCCCATGACCCTCGGCCATGCCGACCTCATGGCGCGCGCCAGCCGCTTGTTCGACCGCTTGATCCTGGCGGTGGCTGCAGGCCATCACAAGAAGACCATGTTCTCGCTCGAAGAGCGTCTGGCCATGGGCCAGGAGTTGGCTCAGCAGCATGGCAACGTCGAAGTCATTGCTTTTGATGGCTTGCTCAGCGAGTTTGTCAAAGGCCAAGGCGGCAAGGTGGTGGTGCGAGGTTTGCGCGCCGTCAGTGACTTTGAATACGAGTTCCAGATGGCGGGCATGAACCGCCACTTGATGCCCGAGGTCGAAACGGTCTTTCTGACGCCTTCTGACCAATACCAGTTTGTCTCGGGCACCTTTGTCCGCGAGATCGCCATGCTGGGCGGTGATGTCTCCAAGTTTGTCGCCCCTTCGGTGCTGGAGCGCCTCAAGGAACGCGTGGCGCGCCGCTGAGCACACCTGCCCCATGCTCCAGCCGTTCCCATTTAAGCAGCCCACCACATGGCCCTGAAGATCACCGCCGAATGCATCAACTGTGATGTCTGTGAGCCCGAGTGCCCCAACCAGGCGATCTCGATGGGCCAAGACATCTACGTGATCGACCCCAACAAGTGCACCGAATGCGTGGGGCATTTTGGCGAGCCCCAGTGCGTGCAAGTCTGCCCCGTGGAGTGCATCCCCCAAGACGAAGCCCACCCAGAAACGCCTGAGCAACTCATGGCCAAGTACCAGGCCTTGCAGGCTCAGGCCAAAGCCGCTTGACGCCCAACTTCAAGGCTGCCTGAGGGGCGTTCCGGCTTGCGGTGCTTGCACCGGCTTGGGCACTTTGGCCAGTCGGGTGTGTTTTCTGCGGTGTCTGCGCTCTAAGCGCGGTTCCTCTTTGCGTTTGGCATCAGACAGGGCTGGTCCGTGTTCAAAAGGGCCGTCGCCAGGTTTGGCCGCCGTCAAACCGACCGCCTTGGCGGCAGGCTGCTCATGGATCTCGTGTTGGCGATGTCGCATGAGTTGGCGAAATGCCTTGCCTTCAGATTCGCTTTGCTCGCGTGCTTGCGCGACCTGTGCGCCCGAGCGCTCATCGCGCACATTCAGGATGTCCTGTGGGCTTTGCGAATGACAGGGTTGATGTTGGTAAGCGGTGCCGCATCGGTAAACCTTTTCAGCCTGAGCATCGCTTGCATGCAAAAGCGACAAAGCTGTGGCCTGCACGGCCATCAAAGCGGCCAGCCAGACGATCTGTCTGATTTTCATTTGAATCTCTCCCTGGGTGTGGTGTGTTGGCGCTGTGGGGCTGGCTGCTCTTGGGGCAGCGTGGTTCAGCCCTTCGCGTGAGGTTCCGGTGGGCGCTCTTGCTGGGGTTGCTGCGCTGCTTGGGCTTGCGTGGCGTCGAGTGCGCCCACTGAATCGACCGAAGCTGGCTTGGGCAGCTTGGCGGGTTTGGGTGGTTTCGGGCGTTGTTCGCCCGCGTGGATGGTCGCGGTGGCCTTGGCCATGTCACCAGCCAGCAAAGCGGTGGTGGCGTCCAGTGCCTTGTCGATGCACTTGTCGATGAGCTCTCGCTCGCTCATTGGTGGCTTGCGCAAGACATAGCCGGCCACCTCAGTTTTGATGCCGGGGTGACCGATGCCCAGGCGCAAGCGCCAGTAGTTGGGAGAGCCCAGTTGAGCGTGGATGTCACGCAGGCCGTTGTGGCCGGCATGGCCGCCACCTTGTTTGATCTTGACCAAGCCGGGCAGCACATCGAGCTCGTCATGGGCCACCAGCACTTCTTCGGGCGAGATTTTGAAAAACCGAGCCAAAGCGCCGACAGATTTTCCTGACAGGTTCATGAATGTCTGCGGCTGCAAGAGCCACACGGGCCCTCCGGGCAGGTTGGCCCGGGCCACAAAGCCGTGATAGCTGCGGTCCATCACCAGGTTCACGCTCAGGCGGCGTGCCAACTGGTCGATGTACCAGAAGCCCGCGTTGTGGCGGGTGTCTTCGTATTCGGCGCCGGGGTTGCCCAGGCCCACAAACAATCTGATCATGATGGTGTCGATCTTGAAAGCTGCTTCACCAAAAGAAAAGCCCCGCCAAAGCGGGGCTTGACCAAGGCGGGCCAGGGTGGCCCCCAGGCAAGAAGATTACTTCTTGCCCTTCTTGCCCTTGGCGGGTTCGGCGGCGACCACAGGAGCGATGATCTCTTCGGTCACGGGCTCGACCACCGTGGCGATCACGGGGTTCTTGCGGCCGTGCGTCAGGACCTTCTGGCCAGCAGCCAGCTTCAGGTCGTCGACGTGCAGCGATTGACCCTTGGTCAGCGAGCCCAGATCCACGGTCAGGAACTCAGGCAGTTGCTCAGCCAAGCACTCGATTTCGAGTTCGGTGACCGCGTGGTTGATGATGCACT
>JBEANX010000087.1:0-11736 GCA_041165245.1 Pseudomonadota bacterium | reverse complement strand
TCGCCGCCGTTGGCACTGGCTTGTGTGGCACGTGCCAGGATGCTCGCACCCGTGTTGAGGGTCAGGTCATCACGGGCCTGCAGTTGCACCACACCGCCTGTGGCGGTGGTGGCGTCAATGGCGGCCTGGCTGCCCAAGTTGAGGCTGCCCTTGTCGGCAGTCAGGGCCACCAGGGCGGCCTTGACTTGGCTGTTCAGGCTGAGCGCGCCGTCACGCTGGCGCACATTGAACTCACGCAGCGCGCCACCATCGGCCAGCGTGCTGGCTTTCGTCAGCTGGTCCAGCCCATTTTGGGCCAGGGCCGCGTTGGTGCTGGCGGCCGTGGCAGCAGCCTGGGTGAGCGCCAGCTTCAGGGTGTCCACTTGAACGGTGCCGGCCAGGCCCGGTGCAGCAGACACATCGATCTTGGCCAACTCACCCACCTTCACCTGCCCATCGGTGCCCAGGGCTTGAAGCTTGATGGTGCCTGCCGCTTGGGCCTGGCCAGACATGCCCGCAGGCAAAGCTTGAGCAGCGGCCGACAAGGTGCCGTCCACCACCAAAGCACCTTGGATGGCCGTGGCCGTCAGCTGGCCACCACGGCCGGCCACGGCATAGGTGTCACTGACTTTGCGCAGGCGGCCGTCCACGCGGGTGGTCGACTTGGCGCCAAACACCAGCGATTCAGCGGGTGCGCCCGAGTCCCCACGGGCCACCAGGTTCAACACGCCTGACTCGATGTCGATGTTGCCTTGCTGATCGAGCACTCGGCCTTCCAGGGCCAGCTTGCCGCCAGCGCCCAGGCTTTCATTCAAGGTCTTGCCGCCTTCGGCCCGCTTGATGCTGAGGTCATTGCCGGCCTTGATTTTCTGATCGGCATCGCTGCTGGCGGTCACGCGGGCCGCGTTCAGCTGGAGGTCGCCCTGCGTGGTGGTGCGGCCCTTGCCGCTGAAGACGATGTCACCCTGGCTTTGCAAGGTGGTCTTGGCAAAGGCCAAGCCTTGGCCTGCCGCGCTTGAATCAGCCACGGTGATGCCACCCGTGTGGCCATCGCGCAGCACAGGCACAGCCTTCACCACAAAGCTGCCGACGCCACCTTCTGGCAGGCCCTTGTCGCTTAAAGGTGCCGCCTGGCCACTGCTGTTGCGCAGCACCACTTCCTGGGCGGTGACCTGGGTCACAGCCAGGGCGGCCGCTTCCTGGGTGGCGCCCGCCGCCATCACACCCTTCAGCTCAGGCGCGTTCAGGGTGATTTTCTGAGTGGCTTGGCTGCCCAGTTCGGTGCCCGCTGCGAACTCCATGCTGCCGCTGTTGGCGCGCAGGTTCAGGCGCTGTGCCTGGTTGGCCTTGGCCAGCAAGCTGCCCTTGATCTGCAAGGCATTGGAGGCGGGCGTGGCCGCGTCACCCACGACCACACTGGCGGCGCCCAGGCCCAGGGATTGGGTGTCGAGCACGGTGTTTTCAGCCAAGGTGGTGGTGCCTGTGCTGTCGAGTTGCACGCCAGCGCCACGCAGGGTGACCGGGGCGGCGCCCTTGTCGGTGCCACCCACCTTGAGCGATGCCTTGCTGGTGGCAGTGGCGTTGGTGACGACCACCTCGGTGTTGGCCAGGTGGCTCACCTGCAGCAAAGCCCCATCGTCCCTGACCGTGAAGTTGCGCACGGCCCCGGTGTCGGTACCCGTGGAAACAATGGAAACGCCTGCGTCCACAGTGACGCTGTTCTTGGCAAGGGCCCAGATCTCGCCCTGGGTGCTGAAGGTGTTGGCATCGCCATCGGCCTTGAAGGTGACGGAGTCGGCTTTGCGATCTACCTTGACACTGACGGTGCCATCGCTGTTCAGGGTTGTGCTGCGCGTGGCGCCCAGCATCACGCTTTCAGCGCCCAGTGCATTGAGCTCGTTCAGGCTCACCACGCCCGCTGCGGTGGCCGTTGTCGGCAGCGCGCTGCGAACTTCGATGACTGGCATGGCCAGGTCAAAAGCACCTGCCTTGAGGTCGTCCTTGCCCTTGAGGTTGAAGCGAGCCTTCCAGTTGAAGGCTTGGTCTGCACTCAGAGAGATCAAACCTGCGTCACCCGGCAATGGCAAGGTGGTGGCGCTCTTGGCGGCACGTTCGCGCTGGAACGCATTGCCCGACACCACGGTGATGTCAGACTTCTTGCGGAAGCTTGCTTCAGGCTCCAAGAGCAAGGCCTGGCGCTGGTCGTTGCCACCGTTTTGTGCGGTGCCCGTGGCCGAACGGTGGCCCGAGACGATGACCGAGCCATCGTCATTCTTCACCGCCACCGGCATGGCGCGGTTGACATTGAGGGTGGTTGTGCTGAGCAGTACGGCGCCCGGCAAGATGCCATAGCGAGCGTCCAGCAAGGTGTAGTTGCCAGCGGCCAGCACGTTGTTGCTGGTGCTGATGGTGACCTGATCACCCACCTTGAGGTTGGTGCCGATCTGCTGGGTGCGCGAGCGGATGTCGGCGTCGTAAGGCGCGAAGTCAAAGCCATAGCTTGGCAAGACAGCGAACACGCCTTTGCGCAAGTAGGTGTCGGTCGTGCCGCCCACGCCAGGGTTGAACTGCCACGCGGCGATGTCGCCACCGGCCTGGGCCTCAAGGGCCGTGGCATTGCTCAGGCTGAGCGTGCTGCCCTGCAGTTTGATCTGCTTGGTGATGGGCAACTGGGTGATGTCTTGCACCACGTTGTCGTCACTGGCGATGTCGCCTTTCACCATGCCTTGCGGCGAATAGACCCACTGTGCGTTGTTCACGGTCATGCCCACAGGCACCGTGACACCATCGGCCGACACCGACAAGGCCGCGCTGTCACCCAGCGTGAGCGTGGTGGCCTTGACCTCAATGCTGCCCACCGGCTGGCGGATCACACCGTCGATGTTCACATTGGTGGCGTCCAGCGTCAAAGCAGCCAAGGCCGACAAAGGCGTCTGGCTGGTGCTGCCGGCCGCTGGCGCCAGCACGTTCAAGGTGCTGCCTTCCTTGCCCACCACGGCGTACTTCGACAAGGTGGTGGCATACACCTGGCCTGCTGACAGGTTGAGTTGGCCCTGGAAGTTGAACTGGCCCTTCAAGCTGCGATCACCGTCGATGGCCGCTGTCAGTGGGCGCTGCCCGATGAAGCGCACCTCGCCATTGCGGCGGTCTGAGGTGGTGCTGGCCGTGCGGCCCAAGGTGGCGTTCAGGTCCACATGGTTGGCGCCTTGCACAGCCGTGTCGCCGTTGAGCTCAATCAGGCCGGCTTGCACCTGCAGCGAGCGGTCACCACTGAGGGTGCGCTCGCTGGCTTTGACCGTGTCCAGCGTGCCGCCTTTGCGGGCGATGGGCCCGATGGCCACATGGTGGGCCTGGATGACATGGTCAGCGGCGTCCTTCGGGTTGGTCGAGGCTGGCTCGTCTTGCAAAAGGAAGCCCAGTGACTCCTCCTTCTTTGTCTTCTGATCAATCAGCTTGACGGGCAAGGTCTTGAATTTTTGGGTGAGCTCCAGCACTGGCGCGTCGAGCACCACCGACTGCAAGCGCGTGCGGTCTTCGCCCGCCTTGAGGCTCACGCCTGCATTGAGTTGCACGCTTTCATCGGCACGCAATTGCACGCGGTCAAAGCCTGACTGGTTCAGCGTGGTGGCCGACACCACACCCTCGCCAAACAGGCGCTCTTCACGGCTGACGACCCCGGCCGATGCCAGCGTGTCGGTGATGCGAATGGTGCGCTTGCCTGCATCGGCGCCACTGGGGTAAGCATTGCCACCCGCGGGGATGCTGTCTTTCGTGCCTTCGCGGCTGAGCGCGATGTTGAGGGTGCCACCGGCCACGCTGGCATCGGGCGCCTTGGCCTCCACGGTGCCCAGCAGGCTGAAGCCGTCGGTGGACATGATGTTGAGCGTGCCGGCCGCTGAGCTGATGCGGCTGGGGGCGCCCGAGACATCACGGCTGAGATCCGCACTGAAGCCATTGAGCTTGATCTTCGAGCCGACCTGGGCCAGCAAGGTGCCAAGAACGGAGGTGCCGTCCACGCCGCCCAAAGTCACGGTGCCGCCAGCCAAGACCTCGCCCACCAAGGGGTTGGGCAGGCCCTGCAAGCGCGCGATGGCGCTGGGGGTGGCCACGGCCTTGACCGCACCCGACACGTCGATCACCGACTCCTCGCCCAGCGTGATGGACTGGCCCTTCACGTAGCCATACTTTTCGGCTTTGTCGCCAGAGGTCACGCCACGCTCACCCAAGAGGCTCAGGTTCACCTGGCCACCCAGGGCACGCAAAGTGCCGCCCAGTTCGATGTTGCCACCGGCCTGGAGGCTGATGCTGCCGCCCAGGCCCATGTCAAGCTCTGCACCCGTGCCCACCTTCAGGTTGGCGCCCTGGCTCAGGCCGTTCTCGGTCTGCACATTGGCTTCGCTCTTGGCGGTCAAGCTCAGGGTGTTGCCGCTGCGCAGGCCTGCTTCCAAGGTGGTGAGCGCATAGGTCTGGCCAGTGACCACGCTGTAGGCCGTTGACAAGGCCTGCATGTTGACCAGCTTGGGCGTGATCTTCGCGTCGGCCAGCACGTCCACGTCGCCCAGAGCGACCACATTGAGGGTGCCAAAACCGCGGTCAGCGTACAAGCCTGTATCCAGCGTGAAGGCGCCTGGGGCAGTGCCACCCAGCACCGCGCTCGACATGCCGCTGAGCGCCAAGGTGCCGCCACCCGTGAAGTCAAAGCCTGACAAGGTGCCTGCCAGGTTGAGTTGGCCGGTGGGCATGGTGCTGCCCGGCGCAGGCACCGACGCACCGTTGTTGACTTGCAGGGTGACTGTGCCCGCACGGCCCTTGACCAAGCTGCCGTCGATGCCGCGCCACGCGGTACCGGACACATCCACCTCGCTGCCTTGGGCCAGCTCGACGCTGTCCAAAGCCTTCAGGCTGACATTGCCACCTGCCAAGGCAGGGGCGGAGGCTTGGTTGCTTGATACGCGGTCATCGCGGCGGGTGCCGCCTGCATCGAGGCGGCTGCCCGTGGTCAAGGCCACGCTGCCGCCCTGGGCCGTCACGTCGATGCTGCCGCCTGGTGCCACGACGCCGCCATGGATCACGACATTGCCGCTTTGGGACTTGACCACATAGCTGCCACCCGCAGCCAGTTGCAGGTTGGCCGCGTCTTGCGTGGCGGCATCGCCGTGCTGGAACTGGCCCGCAAACACGGTCACACCGGCCAAGCCGGCACGCTGCAATTGTGCGGTGGACACCACCGCGTTGTTGCCAACTTGGGTCAGCAAGGTGTTCCAGGCGTCTGTGCCCAGATCGGCCGAGATGCGCGGCGCGGCCTGGGCCAGCCCCGTGAATCGCACCGACGACAGCAGGTTGTTTGAAGCGCGCGATACGCTGTCCGTGCCGATTTCGCGGCCCAGCACCAGCTGGCCCGCCGTGGGGCGCAGGCTGGCGAACAAGTGCGGACGGTAGCCAGAGGCGTCATCGTCAGCTTCCTTGGTCAAGAGCTGCGGCAGCTTCACGGTGCGACTGCTGGCGGTCAGGTCTTCAAGACCAGACCACACCGGTGAAGAGTCTTTGTCCTTCGGCTGCAGCATGCTGCTCAGGCCAGGGTCAAGCCCTGCCTCCTGGGCCGATTTGCGCTGCACTTCGCTCATGCGCACCGAACCATCCAGCACCGCCCCCAAGGAGGCCACTGCCCCGCCCAGCAAGGCCACACCGGCGCTCTTGCCCACGAACTGTCCGGGCAAGACGCTGGGCGATGGCAAGCTCAGGCCGCTCAAGCCATGGCGTGCCAGCTCATCACTGCTTGTCTTGCTGGAATCTGAAATGAAGGTGTCGTAGACGACATCGCGTCGTGCGTTCTCAGCCAGGGTGACCAGGCCATTGCGCAACAACACCGAAGACACCAGGGTGCCGCCGTCATAGGCCACGGCGCCGCCGCTGAAGTCAACACGGGTCTCGGGGTCCAGCAGCAGCGCGCCTTGCGACTGCATGCGGATCAGGCCACCGGTGGTGGACATCTCTGCTGCGGTGTAGCGCAAGTTGCTGTAATAGCCACTGGTGTCGCCCAGGTCCAGAAAGCGCTGTGCATTGGCCATGACCGTCTGGCGGTAGACCACGCCAGCGCGCTGCAAAGGTGAATCGGCCAGCTCGATGGAGAACAGCTGCGCCGAGAGCTGGTTGCGCTGCGCGGGCAGCAGCACGTTGTCCAGGCCCGAGGCGTCCACCACGGCACCTGCCTCCATCAGGATGCGGCTGCCGTCGGACAAGCTGCTGTTGTTTTCGAACAGGCGAAGGGGTGAGCTCTGCCAGTCTTTGGCGGCCAGCACATTGATCTCGCCAGCGGGTGCCTGCACGCGCGAGCCTGCACGCAAGGTGATGTCACTGCCCAGGATGTCAATGCGCGAGCGGTAGAAGGTGTTGCTGCTGGTTTGCACCGACAGCTCGGCCTGCTCATAAGCGGCCTTGTCGACCAGGTACTGGGCCAGATCGGCCTGGTACTTGGCCTTGACCGTGTCGCTGGCGTCGCCCGCTGGCACGGTGGGGCGCGTGGGCTCGGTCAAGGTGGCCGGGGCGCGCAGAACTTCATCGGGGTTCACGCCGATTTTCTTGAGCACCACGTCGGCCACGGGTGCAGCACCCTTGGCCAGCTCGTCAGCCGCCAGGGCTTCACCCTGGACGATGCCCACCACCTGCTGAGTGGCCACCAATTTGCCGTTGGCGCTCAGCAGGCCATCGGCCGAAGGCAGCACCTCGGTGATGCTGCCTGCACCCAGTTCCACGGTGCCCAGGGCCTTGGCCTTGTGCTGCACGCCGCCGCTGCCGGTGGTGACGTTCTCGGCAACGCTGCTCGTCATGGCCTGCAGGAAGATGCCGCCGTTTTGTGCTTTGACCGCCGTGGTGGCTGTCAGTTGGCCCTTCTGACGAATGGCTGCGCCCACCAGGTTGATCGTGCCTTTGTCAGCGCGCACCAGGCCGCTGGTGAAAGCGCCGCCTTCGCGCACGTTCTCGACCGTGCCCAGCAAGGTTGGGTCGGTGTTCAAGCCAGTTTCACCCGCCTTGCTGGCAGTGGCCACGTCGCGCTGCAGGCTGGCCAAGGTGGCATCGGTGAAGTTGTCCACCGCGACCAGCAGGCCACGTTGTGCGGTGTCTTCAGAGGCGTAGAGGTAAACCTTCTGACCCGCCGCCAGGATGGTCTGACCCGAAGGGGTTTCGATCAAGCCCTTGTTGACCACACGGGGGGCCACCATGATGACCTTGCCGCCCGACAAAGCCTGGATGACTGCGCCTGGCTCGGTGGCCACGAAACCTGCCGTGGCCGTGTCAGCGCCGCTGAACACGGCCATGCCGTCGCGCCATTGGTAGAGGTTGAGCGCCTTGGCGCTGTTCATGTCCTTGAGCTCGGCCTGTGCCTCTTGCGCAATGCTCAAAGCCGTGGCCACCAGGCTGCCCGTGTTCACGCGAGCGTTCTTGCCGAAGATGATGCCAGCGCCGTTTTCGATCATCACCTCGCCATTGGCTTGCAAAGCGCCGTCGATGAGCGAGGTGCTCCCGCCGCGCACCTTGTTCAGCGCACGCCCGCCATTGGGCTGCTCGAAGCGCACGGTGTAGCCCTTGCCGATGTCAAAGCTGTTCCAGTTGACGATGATGGCGCCCTTGTCCTGCAAGACTTGCAG
Source organism: Pseudomonadota bacterium (assembly GCA_041165245.1). Lineage (GTDB taxonomy): Bacteria > Pseudomonadota > Gammaproteobacteria > Burkholderiales > Burkholderiaceae_C > Aquabacterium. The sequence continues at coordinate 4,111 of JBEANX010000087.1, read as the reverse complement.
CAGGTAGGGGTTGTCCTTGTTGTCCTGGATGTCAAAGCCGACCTTGGCGTAGCTTGTGTCGTAGACCGGCAGGTTGGGCCGGCCGCTGGCCAGCACCTGCGAGACCATGTCAGAGACTGACCTGGTGGCCGACATCGCTCGCGGCGTGGCAGACACCGACACCTTGGCAGAGGAGCCCATCACACTGAGCGAACTCGCACTGGCCCCCGCCATTTGCGCGTGCCCTGCACCGCTCAACAACAAGGACACCGCACCGGCCACCGCCGCTGCACGCGTCTGACCACCGGCCGCCTTGCCCGCACTGCGGGTGTGCTCAGCAGCTGGAACGCGCATGCCGCGACGGCGGTCAAAAACGAGGCGGTGGACATGCTTGTTCATGGTGATTTTCCTGCGGGGTCAAACGGTCAGAAATGCGGGATCAGGAGCGGGAACTCAGGGAGGCAGAAAGTCAGAACGACTGCTGGACGCTCAGGTCCAGGCGGTAGCGGCGGTCGGCCTTTTCGCCGCTGGCGTAAGCGCTGGCACCGTTGTCAGTAGGGCGCAAGGTGTCGAACACGGCGCGCGACAGATCCAGGCCTGCCTGAAGCCCGTCGTCGCTGAAAAAGCGCAGCCCCAGGCCCAAGCTGCCCAGATGCACACGTGCGATCTGGGTGAGCTGCGGGTTGACGATGCGCACAAAACCGCGGTCAGCAAACGCCAGGGCTGTCGAGCGGACACCCGCCACGTTCAGCCACGCTGGCGACACCAGCTCCAGGCGTGAGCTCCAGCCTTCGTCGCCCGATTGCTCGTAGTCGTAGTAACCGCGCACCGTGCTGCTGCCACCCAGCGCGTATTGCTCGCCGCTGGGCAAGGCGCCCGTGGCCAGTTGCACATCGGCGCTGAGGTTGAGGCGCCAATCACCAAACACCGGGCGGGCATGGCCCAGGGCGATCTGCACGGCCGCGAAGTCAGCGCTGGCGCCAGCGCGTTTGCAGTCGAACTGCTCCAGGCTCACGCCCTCACAATCAACCTTGCGGCCTGCCAGCGCGTGGGTGCTGAACTTGGCCGAGGCACTCACAGTGCTCACCACGTCACCCGCGCCGTTGTGCGTCAAGTTGTAGCCCGTGCCCAGCACGGGGTAACGGGTGGGCGGGCGTTGCACGATCTGCCCGTCCTTGAAGGTGTTGAAGTCGCGGTTGATCTTGTAGTCCACCGCGGCGAACACGCTGTGTCGAACGGGCCAGGCTTGGGGATCCAAGCGGTGCGACCAGCGCAGGCCAGCGAAGGTGCCCTTGGTCAGGGTGGAAGAAGGCCCCGTGCCGCTGACCTTGGTGAGCGTGTCGCTGTTGCTGTTGGTGGCCGACAGCAACAGGTCATCTCGCACCGTCAGGGGCAGGCCATACAGGAGGGACAGCACATTGCTGTCCTTGGGGCGGTATGGCGCGTACTGCCAGCTCAGGCCCAGTGTGTGGCCGCGCTGGAACAGGTTGTTGCTGCCCACCGTGGCAGACAGGCGGCCACGCGTGGTGTTGAAGCTCTGGGCATTGCTGTATTGCACGCTGCCAAAGAAGGGAGGTTTGTCCTCGACCTTCAAGTCCACGTCGATGGCCTGGCCGCTCTCATTGGCATTGACCAAAGGCGTGACCTGCAACTGCGCACTTTGCAATTCAGCCAGCTGCTTTTGCAGCGTGGGGAAGTGCGGCACCTCGCCCTCTTTCAAAGCGGGCACAGCGTCTTTGATGCGGCTGGGCAGGTGGTGCTTCGCGCCCGTGACAGTCACGGCCGACACCGGGGTCTCAACCACTTCGAGGCGCACTTCGCCGCGGTCCACCTGCTGGTTGGGCAGGCTCACGAGCACCGAGAGGTAGCCTGCGTCCTGGTAGGCTTTTTCGAGCGCGCTGCGCGCCTGCTCGATGTCGCTGAAGCGGCGTCCCGGCCCCATGAAAGAGGCCACGATGCGCTCCACCAAGGCATTAGGGAGGAGGGAGTTGCCCTCGATCACGTACTCGTACACATCAAACACAGGGTCGGCCGCTGGCGCGGCTTGGGCCATGGCCGCTGGGCTCCAAACGCTCAAGCAGGCCAACACCGCAGCCAGCAAAGGGGCTGCAGGCAGCTTGTGCAAAACGGTGACGGATACTTTTTTCATTTTCGCGACGCTACAAAAGAACAGTCCCCAAGGAGGGGACTGTCGTGTTCACACCAGCCATCGCCCCCTCATGGGGGCGATGCTGCGGGTCAGCTCAACCAAGATCAGTTGAAAGTAACGGGCGAGGTGTTGGACAGGCGCTTGGCCTTGGAATCAGGCAGTTCGTTGCCGAACAGGCCTGGCAGGTTCACGGTGCCCAGCTTGGCGTCGATGGCGTTGACCACGGCAGTGCCGTTGGCGGTGGCGCCGAACTTCTGCGAGGTGAACCAGAAGTCATACTGGCCAGCCTTGGCCGTGGTGGTGTTGTTCACGCCGTCATAAGCCACATCGCCATTGACCTTGACGAAGCGGTACTTGCGGTCAGCACGTTGGCCGCCCGAACGGGTGGTCAGGTCCACAGCGTTTTCCAGCGACAGCACGCCCACGGCATAGCCAGCAGCGCTCAGGCAGGTGCGGGCGTTGCCGGTGCCAGCGCCTTCTTGCACTTCGTAAGAATCCAGGCCCGAACCGGCGCCGTAGGTGGTGGCGTCAGCAGGAGCCAGAGCGCCGGCAGCGGAGCCATCACCACCAACGAAGGCGTTCAGGAAAAACTGGTTGGAAGAAGCTTGGGTGCCCGAGGTGGACACGCGGCGGCACACCGTCAGCTTGTCGCCAGCAGTGCCCACGCCCAGGATGGCGCTGATGTCTTGCTTGGCAGTGTTGAACGAGTCAGACACGATCGAAGCGTACTGAGCCTTGGAGATGCTGGGCTGGCCGGCGGCAGACACGTTGTCCACGTTGCCGGTGATGCCTTGGGCGGTTTGCAGGGCGGTGTACAGAGCAGGGCTCACAGCCACGCCGAACACTTGGCTGAAAGAAGCAGGCGTGGTGGTGGGGGCAGCGCTCAGACCAGCGGCAGCCAGGGCCGAGGGGGGGAAGGCAGCAGCGTCGATGTCCAGGAAGCCGCCTTCAGACTTGCGGGGGGCCGTCAGGGCGGTGGTGGGGGTGGCAGCAGCCACGTCCACGAACACGTCCAGGTCGGTGCCGACCGAGGTGGTCACGGCGGTGAACGAGCCACCAGCCACGTTGAAGGACACAGCGTCCACACCAGGGATGCCGGTGAAGTTCACCGAGCACTTGACGGCGAACTTGTTGCTGTCAGAGGCGTTGGTGATGGTGGTGGCGGTGCCCGAGCACAGCGAGGTCAGGGCAGCGCGGTAGTTGGCGGCCGTGGCAGAAGCGCCAGCCAGGTACACGGTGGCAGCTTGAGCTTGGGCAGCGGCCAGGGTCACGACAGCGGCGAGGGCGATTTTGGTGAATTTCATGAAGGAGCTCCGAAGGGAATGTGTGGAAGGTCGGAATGAGCCCGCGCCCCCAGCCCGCAGGCTGGGGGCATCAGGCTTGAATCAATCAGGCAGCGCGGCGGCGGGCAGCGGCACCGACCACGGCCAGGCCAGCGATCACCAGGGCGTAGCTGGATGGCTCAGGGATGGCAGGGGTGACGACTTCACCGGACACCTTGTACGACAGCACGCCAGTGGCGGCGTTCAGGGACACGACACCTTGGCCAGCGGTGCTGGCACCCAGTTGGGTCCTCTTGCCAGCGCCGTCCACCGAGTACAGAGCGGTGGTGTTGGCCACATTGGTTTCGCCGATCAGCGAGTTGGCGCTGCGCCATTCGTTGCCGAAAGCGTCGCCAGCCATGGCGTAACCGTTGGCACGCGAAGCAGCGCCGTCAGCGGTGGTGAAGGTGTAAGCGCCGTTGTCAGTCGAGCCGATGGTGCCCTTGTTGGCGATCGGGGCGAAGATGTCGTTGGCCTTGCCAGCAGCAATGGCTTGAACGGCAGAGCCGTTAGAGGTGCTGAAAGTAGCGGTCGAACCAGCTTGGCCGGTCACGATAGAGCGCAGGTTTGCACCAAAACCAACGGTGTCAAAACCAGTCACCACGAACGACAGATCGCTCGCGTCAGAATTGGCCAGCAGGGTGTTCCAAGCAGCCGTCCA